>CAZPEV010000116.1:2069-10935 GCA_964585635.1 uncultured Ignavibacteriales bacterium | reverse complement strand
CCAACGATGTTTCCGTCCTGAAAAACAATGGTGACGGCACCTTTGTTGCCGAGGATGTCAATTACGGCGCGGGAAGGTGGTCTAATTCAGCTATTGCGGCTGACCTGGACGGTGATGGCGACAAGGATTTGGCGGTGGCGAATAGTGGTTCCAACAATGTCTCGATTCTATTTAACCTCACCAAATCTCCAAATGACGTCCAGGATATAAAGAGGCCGGAATTGCCATCGAGATTTGCCTTGTCGCAGAACTACCCCAACCCGTTTAATCCCGAGACCAAGATTCAATTCTCTATGCCACGGGCCTCGACAGTAAAGATCGATATCTTCAACCTCCTCGGTCAGACGGTGCGCTCGCTGGTTGATCAGTACTTGGCCGCAGGCAATTATGTCCGGACATGGAATGGAACGGATAACCAGGGTAGATCGGTAGCGACAGGCGTCTACTTCTATCGTTTCACTGCCGGCGATATTGTGGAGGCAAAAAAAATGGTGCTGCTGAAATAGATCATGATTGAGAAGCAGCAATTGATCTTGCCATGCTGCCCATGAGGGGAAATACTTCGTAGAAACATCAGTTTGGGGGTCGGTGGGGTAAACCGGCCCCTTATTATTCTGCGACATTTCGCCGTGCCGGCCGGTCTTAGTCGGGCAGGTCGAAGCAGTCGCCATCCAACATAGGTCGGTAAGCCATTGCCCGCCCTGTTCATTTTCGGTCCGGCGAAACAACACTATTTTTACCTCAAATTAAACTTATGGCATCGTCGTTTAATATAAGTACTGAAATGTATAACGGGCTGCACGTATTCGGCCCACTATAAATACTCGGCATGTGAAAGGTGAACGACAACATGGAAATCAGACCCGGCGCAGGATCAATCAAACGGCTCGCCGCCATTGTTTTTGCCACGATCCTGATATCATCGACGGTCCTGGCCGGCCCAAGCCCCTGGCCGATGTTCCGCCACGATCTGAGGCATACCGGCCGGACGACCTACAGCGGCCCGGCCACCCCAAATTCGGTCTGGACGTTTCTGGCCAACGATGGTATGCCATCCTCTCCCTCCATCGGCGCCAACGGCACCGTCTATGTCGGCGCGGGATGGCTCTTCGGCCATGGCACCGATTCCAGCTTGTATGCGATCAACCCCAACGGGACGCTGAAATGGCGGTATGCGACCGGCGGGGGAGTTTTTTCGTCGCCGGCGATCGGACCGGACGGCACGATTTATGTCGCCTCGTGCGACAAGTACGTTTATGCCCTCGAAGACTCCGTCACCTATGGGAAGCTGCGGTGGAAGAAGCAGTTGGGTAATTTCTTTGTTCTCAGCTCCCCCGCCGTCGGACCGGACGGCAACGTGTATATCGGCTCGGCCGATTTCTCGTTTTATGTCCTTAATCCCGTTGACGGCGCAATTCGCTGGAGCTACAAGACCAACTGGTGCATCATCTCCTCCCCGGCCATCATTGATGATGGAACGATTTACATCGGCTCCAAGGATCATCACCTCTACGCCTTCCGCAATGATCTGCAGACCTACCAATGGGCCTTTGCCACCGGAACCTTCTATGACGGCCACCTGGTGGACTGCTCTCCCGCCGTCGGTTCCGACGGCACCATCTATGTCGGCAGCGACCAGTTTGGCGCCGCCGGCCAGCCACCCGTACCGGTCGACACCAGCTTCTGGGCTGTCAACCCGGACGGCACGCTCAAATGGGCGCTGGACATCGGCAACGGCGTGGAATCATCGCCGGCCATCGGTCTCGATGGAACCATCTATTTCGGCTCATACGACAGTTGCCTTTACGCCGTCGCCGATTCGGGAGACGTGGGAATCATCAAGTGGAGATTCCGGACGGGTGGCGCCGTCGATGGTTCTCCGACGGTCGACGACGAAGGGATCATCTACTTCGGTTCCCGCGATTCGACTATCTATGCTTTGTACCCGCAGGACGGCAGCGTCAAATGGAGCTACAAGACGGGCGGCGATATCGAATCATCTCCGACCATCGATAACGACGGTCATCTGCTGATCGGGTCGTTTGACGGCAAGCTGTATTGCCTTGGCACGGGCGCTCCCGACGTCGGGGTCGTCTCGGTCAATCTGCCGGACACGATTCAGAGTGGCGGCGTCTATGCGCCATCGCCCACCTTCAGGAATCTGCGCGCGGCGCCGCAGACATTTGCGGCCGCTTGTGTGATCGACACCAACGGCCAAGTCATCTATGCCGACACGATCAGCCTGACTAATTTTCCGGGAGACAGCAGTCTCACCAAATCATTCGACCCCTGGGTTATCGGCCCCGATACCGGCCTGGTGTATCATCTGACCGTGACCACCATCCTGACCGCTGACGATCATCCTTATAACGATACTCGGAGCGCCCTGGCCCGTTCCGTCGGACGGGCCTATCGCTGCGGCGACGCCAACGGGGACGGCACCGTCAACGTTGGTGATGCGATCTCGGTCATCAACTATGTTTTCAAGGGGGGTCGTCCGCCGGCGCCGCTGGAGGCCGGCGATGCCAACTGCGACCATGCCCGCAACGTCGGCGACGCGGTTTATGTCATCAACTACATCTTCAAGGGAGGCCCGGCGCCATGTTGTCCATAGATCCGGCCGGAAGGCAGGCGGCGAAATCCTGCCGTCGCGCCTGCAGTCTGCCGAGAAAAGATAGGCGCCCATCCCAAATAAGAGAGAGGCCCGCTGATGCGGGCCTCTTGGCTTTCAGTTCCGTACAGACTTAATGACTGTGCCGAACTATTCCTTGGAGGTACCATCCTCAGGTGAAGATGGCTCTTCCGGGGAGATTTCCGTCGCCGGAAGGTCGGGCTGAGGTTCATCGCCGACCGGGGCAATCGGGGTCTCGGCCGGTTCGACGGCCACAGCGCCGCCCTCAGCCGCAGCATCATGATGAGGCTTAGGGATTATGTCGTGGACTTCGACAGGGGCCGCCTCGGACGGTTCTTCCCCGGCCGCAGCCGCCATACTCACGCTGTGCGTCGGATGCTTGGCCAGAAAGGCCTCGTACTCCACGCGGTCGCGCTTCTCGAAGTAGGCCGCCAGCGACAGCACGATCTTCCGTCCGGCGCGATCGAACTCGATCACCTTCAGGGGGACCTGTTCGCCCTCGTTGAAGGCCTCGGCCGGTTTGGCCATACCTTCCTTGCCGAGCTGATTGGCCGGGACGAACCCTTCCACCTCGCCGTCGAGTTCCACCACCAGACCGCGATCGATGACCCGCAGCACGGTGCCGAGCACCTCGTTGCCGATGCTGTACTTCCGGGCGTATTCGGGCCAGGGATCATCCTTAAGCTGCTTGATGCCCAAGGAGACGCGGCGGTTCTCGGAATCGATCCGCAAGACCTTGACCTCGATAACCTCGCCCTTCTTCATGATCTCCGAGGGATGCTGAATGCGCTTGGTCCAGGACATATCGGAGATATGCACCAGTCCGTCGATCCCTTCTTCGATCTCGACAAAGGCGCCGAAGGCGGTCAGGTTGCGCACCTTCCCTTTGACGATCGTCCCAACCGGATATTTGACGTGGACCATGGTCCAGGGGTCGGGTTCCATCTGCTTGATTCCGAGGGAGATTTTCTCGTTCTCCTTGTCCACCGACAGCACCACCGCCTCGACCGTGTCGTTTAAGCTCATGATCTTGGAGGGATGCTTGATATGCTGCGTCCAGGACATCTCGGAGATATGGATCAAACCCTCGATGCCCTTCTCCAGCTCGACGAATGCGCCGTAATCGGTGATGGAGACGACGCGTCCCTTGACCCGCTTGTTGATCGGGAATTTCATTTCGATATCTTCCCACGGGTACGGCGTCAGTTGCTTGAGGCCGAGGGAAATGCGGGAGGTCTTCTCGTCGTAGTCGAGAATCTTGACCTTGAGGTTGTCGCCCAGTTGGACCATCTCGGAGGGATGACGCAGCCGGCCCCACGACATATCGGTGATATGCAATAGGCCGTCCACGCCGCCCAGGTCGATGAAGACGCCGAAGTCGGTGATGTTTTTGACCACCCCTTCGCGGATCTGGCCGAGGTTGATTTCGCCCAGAAGCTCGCTGCGCATCCGTTCCCGCTCTTCTTCCAGCACGACGCGGCGGGAGACGACGATATTGCGGCGGGTTTTGTTGAGCTTGATGATCTTGACGTCCATCATCTGGCCGATGAGGGCGTCAAAGTCGGGCACCTGGCGCAGCGCGATCTGCGATCCCGGCAGGAAGGCGTCGACGCCCATGACGTCGACGACGACGCCGCCCTTGATGCGGCGTTTGACCCGGCCCGGCACCAATTCGCCGGCATCGTGCGCCTCGCGAATGCGGTCCCAGACCATCATGAAGTCGGCTTTCTGTTTGGACAGCACCAGCTGCCCATTCTGATCTTCGACCGCCTCCAGATAGACGTCGATCTTATCGCCGATCTTGATGTTCACCTCGCCGATGAATTCGTTGATCGGGATAATGCCCTCGGATTTGAAGCCGACGTCGACGATGATATCCTCGCGGGTCACGCCGATGACGGTCCCGGCGACGATTTCACCCTCTTTGATATCCTGGATGGTGTCGTCGTACATCTTGACCATCTCGTCGTACTCGTCGGAGCTGTATTCGGCCGCCTCCAGCTCGGTCAGCTTCATCGCCTGAACCGGTTCGATAACCGGCTCAGCCACCGGCGTCCGGGTGAAGGCCTTTTCCGCGATTCGTTTCCGTCGGGCGGTTACCACCCGTTCGATCGACGGCACTTCCTCGTCAATCGTGACCTCAACGTCGGCGTCTTTGGATTTGACCAACTTGGCCTTGACCGACTTGGTCTTTTTCGCTTTGGCCAGCTTTGTTTTGCTGGGCCTACCTTTCTCACCTCCAATCTCTTTCTCATCCTCGTACTTCTTGGATTCGGCATCAGCCATGTCTATTACTCCTCCTTTATCACAATACTCTCCGGCCGAAGCCGGAGGCAGATATTCTTTATCAATGGCCGGATTATCCGGTCGCGGCCGCTTGAGCGGCCGCTTTCAGGCCGGCGATTTTCTCCATCACCAATTCCGCCAGGGCCTGGTATCCCTCTTTGTCGTCGGAATATTGTTCCACCTGCTCCACCGGGATCGGCCGGCCATAGTAAATGGCGATTCGCTTGCGGGCAAAGAGCGCCGCCCACAACCGATTGGTTCGCATGGCATAGGTCGGCACGATTGCGACCCGCGCTCGACGGGCGATCATCCCCACTCCCGGTTTCGGCTTCAAGAACTCTTGTCCGTTGCCCCGGGTTCCCTCGGGAAACAGCACCAGGCCGCCTCCCTGCGCCAGCACGGCGAAGGCGCGGCTGAGCGCCGTCGGATCGTACATACCGCGGCGCACCGGTATTGCGTTCACCCGGCTGATAATCCAACCTAGCGGAAAAATGTCAAACAACTCCTTCTTGGCGAAAAAATGCCATTCCCGTCTGATTCCCGCTCCGACCAGTGGCGGATCCAGATATGACTGGTGGTTGGCCGCGATAATGACCGCTTCCCTGAGCGGGACATTTTCCCTTCCGGTCGCTTTGTAGCCCAGCAGAACCGTCGCCAGCGATCGGGACAGCGACCAGCCACACCAGTATAACCAGTTCATCCTTTCTTCACAATGGCCTTACGGGCCAAGGCGACTATCTTGTCAACCTGCTGGTCGATGGTTAAGCCGGAGGTATCCACCTCGACGGCGTCATCGACTCTGGTCAGCGGCGAATGGGCTCGCCCGGAATCATTCCGGTCGCGGGCCGCCACGAGCCGCTGCTGCTCCTCCACCGTGGTCGTCTCACCCCGTGCCGCCGCCTCCAGGCAGCGGCGCGTGGCACGGGTCTTCAAGTCGGCCACGAGATAAATTTTCAAATCGGCGCCAGGGAACACCACCGAGGTGGTATCGCGACCCTCGGCCACGATATTTCCCTTCCGCCCCATGACCATCTGTCGCTTGACCATCTCCCGACGGACGCCGGCATAAACCGCCACCGCCGATGAACCCCGAGTCGCCTCCGGCGTCCGGATCGCCTCGGTGACATCCTCGCCGTCGAGAAAGAGCAACTGACCCCGCTCGGGATCGTTGACGAATTCGATCTTTGCCGCGGCGGCGAGACGTTCCAATCCGGCGGCATCATCGAATGAGACTCCCTGTCGCAGGGCCGCCAGGGCCACCGCCCGATACATCGCGCCGGTGTCGAGATAGGTGAAACCGAGCCGCTGGGCCAGTAGTCTGGCAGTGGTCGATTTTCCCGATCCGGCCGGGCCATCAATGGCAATAATCATCCCCATGATGGGTGCTGACTTATCTTTTGCCGCCATAGCAGCCGGACAAGATACATCCTTTTCCGGAAAAAGCAAGGGCGAAAACCATCTATGTCCCGTATTTGCATGGCGTTTGACGGTCATCGAGCGGATGCCAAACAGGGTCCGGTTTCTCCCCGGATTGATTCAATTGCCGAGATCAAAAACTTTCGCCGCCGTTGTCGGGGGGGGGGGAATCTCCTTGCCGGACGTCGGAAGAATCAGGAGAAGGCAATGCAATACAAGCTCTTAGCCCGCAGCGGGCTAGGCGTTTCAGAAATCCGCCTGGGAACGATGACCTTCGGTGGGGATTGGGGCGGGGGCACTTCCAAGCGGGCGGCCACGATGCCGGGACGGGCATCCGACCGCAATCCGGCGATTGCCGCCGAGGTGCAGAAGGTCGCTGCCCGGCATGGGGTGACATCGGCCCAGGTGGCGCTCGGCCGGCTTCGCCGCCAGCCGGGAGTGTCGGCAGCACCTTTGGTCTGATTGATGATCACCGCCGGTAAACAGCAGGGGTGCGACGCCGGAGGCAACTTTTTCAGGGCAGGATCGTAAGGCATATCGGTGTCTGATAAGGCGCGGAGATGCCGCCAAAGCAGGAGGTATGCAGATCATGAAGAAGAAGAATTACGGGTTCCTGGGATTTTTGGGGATTTTGGGATTTTCCGGCATACTCGGGTCGATCACCGGAATTGATGCGCTGTACGGCCTATATGGATTGTTCGGTTTCTACGGCTTCTTCGGGTTCTTTGGCATGCAGGACTGATGCGCTGTCGCACACGAGCGCAGCCGTTGTCCGCTGCGGCGGGCATTGGGCGGACGACCGGCTTGTTGGTGACACAGTATACCTGTAACCTATGTCGTGAGTCTAAACTGTTACCCATGTTGTGGGTTTGTGCCGGCGGATCACCCCCAAGCCGCAGCTTGGGGGTGCCACCCAGAGGTTACGTTTGAAAATATGGCAGGCATCGGGCGATTTCCTTTCCTTCATTTTGTACGCGATCAGAAATTCATTCCTGACCACGCAATTCCTGGAATAGTCGGGCGCCCCGCCGCGGAGGGCGACGTGGCAATCTTAGTTTTCATAGTATGGCCGAGATCGCCACGACCCGCCACAGCGGGTCTCGCGATGACGAGTTTGAGGTTTTTCAACCGCCCCAGAGGGGCGGGGCACCCAGCGCGCCGGGGTCCCGTCCACTGTGTACGAGCGATCTAGGAATTATGAAAACAGCTCGTCTTCCACTATTTTCATGTAGCGATTGACATAGAACATATCCGGCTCGTGTCTGGTGGCACGTACTCGAATCTGAAAATTGGGGTTTTTGGGATTCGTGGCATTCAGAAGGATTAGCCCGACACCAAATATCCTGCAGAGGGTATCCAGACGCGCCAAATCATCCTCAGGTGAATTCTCCGGTACAACGATATATGACTTGTGACTGAATAGGCGATATGCACATGCCTGTCCGAAGGCCGTTATCAGACTGGTCGTGTCGATTTTAATTTCAACCGAAACTATCTCCGTGGAGAACTTGACGATATCACCCCTTTTGGATTCACGTACACCGATCACATCCGGTGTTCCCCATTTATCCTTAAAAATATTCCCACCAACGGTGATGGCCTTCGTACATTCCTCAAGTTCATTGACAATCCAATCCGCGAAAGGCTGATAAAAGGCTGATTCATTTGCTTTCGCCTTCTTTGAAGGTTCGGGAATCTTCTCCTCGACCGGTCCTTCATCTCTATACATCGTGTGCATGAACAAGCCGCGAGCAGGTTTATAGACTTTATCACCCTTTTGCACTTCAAGGTTCCAAATCGTCCCATGTATGGTGTTGACCTTGATGTCAGGCGCCGCATCATGAATCCTCTTAACTAGATCAGTATATCTAATACCCTGTCGCGATTCCTCCAAAAAGGCGCAATGCCATCGCAATGATCTGATCTTTGATCTTCATTTGATCCCTCACCGCATAAGGAATGCTCTATTTTGGATTTCGAATAAAATGGCTGTTTTTAGACTCGAGTGTCAATTAATATCTTCTGCCATAAACAATGAAATACTGCAACTACACTTTGAATCATAAATGACACAATCGTTTCATAGTTCCTGCCTTCCCTGCAACGCCCGCGTGATCGTGACGCCGTCGGCGTACTCTAAATCACCACCTACCGGCAGGCCGCGGGCGATGCGCGTTACCTTCACCCCAAACGGCAGAATCAACCTGTTCAAATACATCGCGGTGGCTTCACCCTCGACATCGGGATTGGTGGCGATGATCACTTCCTTCACCGAACCCTCCAGCCGCGACAAGAGCGCCTTGATGTTCAGGTCGTCCGGGCCGATGCCGTCGAGCGGGGAAAGCCGTCCGCCGAGAACATGATACAGCGGATTAAAATCCTCCGCCTTCTCCAGCGCCACGATGTCGCTGGCCTCCTCGACCAGGACCTTGTGCACCGGGTGGCCCTTGATGTCCATGCCGAGGATCTGGCTTGCCTTGAGGTAGGCGTCATCTGGGCCATCGGCCACCTTGACGCCACCCGCCTTACCGC
>CAZPEV010000116.1:0-2059 GCA_964585635.1 uncultured Ignavibacteriales bacterium | reverse complement strand
GCAAATGATCGACCTGTCCCGCTTGGGGTCGGTGCAGACCGGGCAGGGATCGGTCTCGGAGATATTGCAGCAGACCGTGCAGGCGCCGACTTTTTCTTTGACCGCGACGATGGTCTCGGCCAGATCGCGGGCCTCCTCGATCGGCATCTTAAGAATGTGGAACGCCAACCGTCCGGCGGTTTTCCGTCCCACCCCCGGCAGGCGGGAAAGCAGCGTCACCAGCCGCCCCAGCGATTCGGATGATTGATACATACTCAAAGCGGCAGGTTAAGGCCGGGGATGTTCAGCCCGCCGGTCAGGTCGCCCATCGCCTCCGCCTGCAGCTCGGCGGCCTTCTCGCGGGCCTGGTTGACAGCGCTCAGCACCAGGTCTTCCAGCATTTCGACGTCGTCGGGATTGACCACCTCTTTCTCGATTTTGATCGAGATGATCTCCTGTTTGCCGTTGGCGACGACCTTAACCATGCCGCCGCCGGCGGTTCCCTCAACCTGACGGGCGGCCAGTTCGGTTTGAAGCTGTTCCATCCTTTGCTGCATCTTGGCGACCTGTTTCAGCATGTCGCCCATCCCCTTGGCCATGTCATTCTCCTTTATTGGTCATCATCAATTTTTCGGCGGCTGATAATCTCGCCGTTGACTCCCTCGACCATCCGCTTGAGGTCGGGATCGTGTTCCAGCAGATCGGCGGCGTCGATCGGCTCGGGGGGCGGTTTCTTGGAGGCGGCCGGCTCCATCCTGGCCGGAGCGGCATCCAGGCGGTACACAATCCGCACCGGGAGCTTGAAGAACTCGCGCATCGTCTCCTCGATAATCCCCTTGTTCTCCGCTTTCTCCAGCACCTGCTTGTTGGTGCCGCCGTTGCTGGAGAATGATATCGTAATGGTGTTGTCGGCCACGGCGCTGACCTGGCCCATCGCCAGGAGGCTCGCGATCATCTGCTTGCGCCGTTTGAGATGATCCAGAAACTTGTTCCAGTTCATCTGCACCCGGGGAAGGTTGAGCGGCTTTCCCTGATCCATCATGCCGTTGAGGTCGTCGACGGGTGCTGGCGATGTGCCCGAGGGAGCGGGCGCGGCGGTCGAACGGGAGAAGGATTTGGGTGGCGCCACCGGCTTGATATTGTCGAACAGCGACGTCGGCGCCGGCGCGCCGGAGGTCGCGGCGCCGGCCAGGCGGTTGAGCCGCTCGATGACCTCCTGCAAGGTGATGCTCGATTCCATCCGGGCCAGCCGCACCAGGCAGATTTCCAAAAAGATCCGTTCGTCGTACCCCTTTTTCAACTCCGACAGAAGCTCGGAAAGAATCTGCATCATGCGCAGGATATCGGCCTCGGTGAAAAAGGCCGATTGGGCGACCAGCGTTTCCTTCTCGGAGGCGGACACGTCGAGAAATTGATCCGGGTCGGCGGCCGATTTTTGCACCAGCAGGTTGCGAAGGTAATCGATCAGGTCGTTGACAAATTCGGTAATGTCGGCGCCGGAGTCAAAGAGCGTCTGCACCAGATCGAAGATCGGCTCGGTCTTGCCGGCGGCGATAATTTCCAGCAGGCGGGAGAAAATCTGGCGGTCGACGACGCCAAGCGCGGCGGCGGTCATCGCGCGCGTGATTTTTCCCTCGGCCAAGGCGATCATCTGATCAAACAGCGACAAAGCGTCCCGCACCGAACCCTCGCCTTTGCGGGCGATGAGAAAGAGGGCCTCCGCCTCGACCTCGATTCCCTCAAGTCCGGCCAGCTTCTGCAGGTGCGCCGCCAGATCGGCGGTCTTGACCCGGCGGAAGTCGTACCGTTGCGTCCGCGACAGAATCGTCTGCGGGACTTTGAACGGTTCGGTGGTGGCAAAGATAAACACGGCGTGCTCGGGCGGTTCTTCCAGCGTCTTGAGGAGGGCGTCAAAGGCCGAGCCGGAGAGGCGATGGACCTCGTCGATGATATACACCCGTTTCTTACCCGAAGTCGGCAGGTAGCGGATGTTTTCCTGCAGCGTACGGACGTCATCGACGCCGGTGTTGGAGGCGGCGTCGATTTCCAGAACATCCACCATCTCCTGCCCCTGCGCGAT
>CAZPEV010000115.1:0-10991 GCA_964585635.1 uncultured Ignavibacteriales bacterium | reverse complement strand
TATTATAGAGGTCGACCAAGCCGAGCTGGTGGCCGAATTCATGAGCCATAACCGCATTCATGACAGTGACCCGATTATCCTGGACCATCGTCTCCGGCATGATGATTCCCTCGACCACCGTGTCCCGCCCTGTAATAACGGTATCCGACCCGACAAAGCTGGTATCGGGCTCGATGAACACCCAGTTATGTCGATCAAACGTCGCGAAACCGGTATACAGGTCATATGGGGTCGGGGTGAACGAGAACGACAAATCGGTCTGCCGGTCGGCGCCGGCATGAAAAAGCATCACGGCTTTCTTGCGCCCGGCGCCGTCGCGAAACTGCATCGAGTCGGCCGCCACGCCGGCGGCCTTTTGCAGGGCGTCATGGAAAAACGCCCCCAGCCCGAAATTGGGCGGTTGCGAGCCATAGAAGGCCATGGAAGAGTCGAGGTGATAGGCGGAGTCGGCCTCGTGCGGCCAAACCTCGTATACCAACTGGAGCTTCCCACCCGAAGCCACTTTCCAGTATTGAGCCAGCGACCGCAGATGGGCTTCCAAGTAAGGTCGGTTGTGGGGCGCCGGATCGAGCCCCTGTTTTTCCTGCTGGATGAACTGCTCCTTGGTCCGCAGGTCGAAGGTGCCGAAGCCGGTCGTCTTGGGATCATCCGGATTTTCGAATCTAAAGTCTATTCGAATGGCAATGATTGAAATGGTATCGACCGCCCCCACCGGCAGGGCGGCCTTCGGCAGACCATACGGGGTCGTCCGATCGAGAGCCAAAAACCGTTCTTTGGCCCGGGGAGAGTAAAACTGCGGTCGCTCGGAAGCCGCCTGAACGGTATCGCCCTGCCGACCGATTAACGGCAGGACCCGATCACCGGCAGCGGCGGGCGCCAGCGCCACCAGGCCCAGGCATACCAGTACAAATAGAAATCGCACCATCATCCCATGAGTATTGTCAGGTCAGACGTCAATGTCAACCAACAATTACATCCTTCCGCGCCATCCTAGAACTTCAGGGTGAACGAATACCGAGGGGTATTGGCCAGCGGCGAATCGACCATCGACGGCACATAGGCGACATCCAGCCGGGCGCCGCCCAATTCCAGACCGGCGCCGAAAGTCAGGTGTTTGACCTGCCCCTCTTTGTCGTACACATATCCCGCCCTCAGCGCGATCAGATTCGCATACCAATACTCGGCCCCGACATGCCGGATGGCGTATTCCAGCTCCCGGCCGATCCCCTTGTGCAGGTTGGTCAGGAGCTTATTCGCTTCCGTCTGAACCGTCAGCTTGTTATACGTGCTGTTGATAATCTTATAGGACAAACCGACCCCCAGGTTGCGGGGTAACGGATCCGACTGGGCGGCATCGATGTAGGTAATGTTCGGCCCCAGATTGGTGAGGGCGGAACCGAACTGCAGCCGATCGGTGATTTTGTAAAGAATTCCGACGTCGACGGCAAAGGCCGAAGCGATTCCCTCGCCCCGCTCCAGGCCGGCGCCCTGTTCCGAAAGCCGGGAGTGAATGAACTTTCCGGTCATCCCCCATTTGAGCGACGAGGACAGCGAGGAGCCGTACGACAAGGCAAACGTGAATTCGAAGGGGTGTCCTTCGCCGATAACCACGCCGGTTTCATCGGTAAATTCGATGGCGCCGTAGGTAAGGAAGATAATGCTGGCCCCGAACGATCCCACGCCGCGAATGTGCTGGACATACGACAGGAATTCATAATACATATCCAGATTAAGCGTCGGCAGCCACGGCGAATGCATCAGCACCGCTTCCCGCTGCCCTTTCGTCTCCAGCGTGAGGCCGTCGGTCGCCACATAATAGGCGCGGCCGTCATGATCATACCCCGCCACCGATTGCCGCCGATTGAGCCGCTCCACGTCTACCACTTGCCATCCGTTCTCGGTTCTCTTGAGCAGCCCAAAATCGGTGCCGACGTGCAATTCCCCGAAGATCATGCCCAAAGAGCGAATCCGGGAACCGGTATTGGCGCTGTACACATATACGCTTTGTCCCGGCGCGACCGGCTGGCCGTTCAGCTCGTTGAAATCGTTGATATTGGCCGCCAACAGCGCCACCTTAGCTGAGTCGCCTCCGGGCACAGAAGACCGGGCGATCTCTTCCGCCGTCTGGCCGGCCTGACCGCCGGTTGAATCGGCCGCCGGGACGGTATGCTTGGCATATCCGTAGATGTTCCACCGCACGCCGTCGAACGATAACAGCCCGCTGGTCGTACCGACCCATAATGTCTTGGAATAATCGTAGCATAAGGCGGTGGCGGCAAACCTGAGCCGGGGCGACAGCGGCAGCCTGATCTCTTTCCCTTCCGACAACCACCGGCTGATATCATCCGACGCCACAGTCGGAACGGCCGGCACCGCGCCGGAGTCGGACACCACCACCTGAGTGGAATCTCCCGGTGGTGTTACCGGGGGCGGGGTCTTGGCCGGGTCGGCCTGAGCCGCCGGCGCAGCCGCCGCCCGACGATTCAATTCAATGATACGATTCCTGAGATAGTCGTACTCGGCGGTCGTATGGTAGACGGCCAAGCGAGCGACCAGTTTGTCGAGAGAGTCATCGATCCGAACGGTGTATTTGTAGCTGTCGCTCCACTCGCCGGCGTCGTAGCGATACAGGATGCCCCCAATTACGGCGAACGCCAGATCAGTCGACACGGCACTGACGGCTTCGACGCGCTCCGCCGGCAGATTGGGGAAGGTGGTAAAGGCGCCCTGGAAATATCGGATCAGACCCTTGTCCGTTCCGATAAACAGCTGCTCGTTATAGCTGGCCATAGTGACGATCGCATTCGACGGCAGACTGTCGGCGGTCGAAAACCTGGCCCAGGTCCGGCCGCCCAGACGATACAGACCATCATCCGTGCCGACCCAGAGATACCTTCCGCCGCTGCCCAGACAGGTCAACGTGCCGGTGATGCCGGTCGTATAGGGAACGATCAGATGGCTCGGCAGAAAGCGCATGACCGCCCGATCCAGCGAAAAGGTTATGCGATCCAATTCCTCGGCCGAGGCGGTGCCGTCCGCCCGGGCCTGCGCCAGCTTGTTTTGCAGGTCGCGGAACTGCGGCGTACTGAGCAAACAACCGTCGTAGCCGCTTTTCAGTTTTTCAAGTCCGTTCAGGAGATCCGCCTTGGCGGCATATCCCTCGGGGATGCAACCGCGTGCTTGAGCTATAAAGGAATCAACCTCGGCCGGCGTGATCTGGCCGTTGGCGGCGATGACCTGGGCCGCCATTCCCTTCAGCGTGGCCGTATCCTCGGTCTTGACAATCGTCTTGAGGAAATCGAACAATGTCTGATCGGAAGAGGTCATGTAGTCGTTTCCGGACTGCCAGGCATCTCCCTCGAAGCGCATCAATTGATTGCCGGAAATCACCCACGTCTCGGTCCGTCCCGAGGTCCCTTGAAAGGTAAGGGCATTGATTATCTCGCCGGATCCCGGTGGCAGCGGCCGCGTGATCATCGTGCCGGCGATCGGGGCGTTGCCCAACCCGGCCGGGTTCCAGTACGTGGCCGAGGCGTCGTCGGCAATTGAGACAAAGGCTTCGCCCATACCGGCGGCGCGCGCGCCGGCCGCGATGCGCAAGTAGAGCACGGCGGCGTTGGACACCGCTTCCGCCAACTGCGCCGTCGCCAGAACCAGGAAGACGGCCAGCACTGCTAAGACACGAACCTGCTTCATATATCTGATCTCCCGAAAAAGGTATTTCCGCATCATTTTTCTTAATTCAACAGGACCAGCTTGCCGAAGGCCTCAGCCATATTATCGGCCGTTCCGCCGTTCAGTGGAGCCTTCCCGCGAGCGGTCAATTTGTACAGGTAAACCCCCTCGGCCACCCGGTCGCCGTCCAGATCCCGCCCGTCCCAGAGAAACATCCGATTGCGGCCGGGCGCCGAACCGGAAGCGGCAAAGCGCCGGATCAGCTTTCCAGAGAGGGTAAATATTTCCAAATCCACCTCATCCGCCGATTCCGAAAGCTGGAAGAAGAACTCCGTCGTCTCTTCCATCGGATTGGGGTAGTTCATAACCTCGCTCAGCACCAATCGCCCTTCCTCCGAGGGAACGACCTCGAAGTCCACCACGGCCGGGTTATTGGCATTGTCCCAGGCCTTGACCGAGACCAGATGTCGTTCGGGCGCCAGATCCGGAAGGGGAAAACGAAGCTCACCGGCCTGATAACTACCCGGCAAATAAGCAAAGCGATCGGTCAGATTGACGACCGTATTGTTGTCGCCGTCGAACGTCAATTCGATGCGATGGCCAAGCCCCCCGGTCAGGTTTATCCCGGAACTGTCGCTCAATCGCAGGATCAGCGTGGCGCCGGCCGGAATGCGGCCTCCCGAAACAAACCCCGGAGCCTGCTCAAAGGCGTACTGAATCTCCGGCCCGGCATTGTCGGAGGTCATCGAAACCGTATCGGCGATGGCCAGTGAATCTCGTCCACCGATGGCCGCCAGTCCGGCCAGCGAACCATAGGCCGCCATCCGCGCCGCGTCGCCGCCATAGTCGACATCCAGGGGCACCACGAAGGCACCCTCGAAGAGGCCATTCTGCACCGGCACCGGCCCGCGGAAGATCGTGGGCCCGGTCAGCAAGTACCGCAATCCCAGCCGATGGGTTCGGACGATGGGGGAATCATACACCGTGACGTCCGCGATTCCACTGGTCATGGCCGGCGCCCCGGTGCTGTCGACGATGCGGCCCGAATAGGCGAAGCGGCCCAGGGGAGTCATGATGCTGTCCCCGGCGGGAGCAAACGTCACCCGATACTCAGGCAGGCCAAGCCGGCCCAGGGGATCTCCAAAAACGACATACGATTGATCATTTTTGATCAGTCCATAATCATGCTCATACTGATGAAGCATTTTTACCGCAAACACCCCCTCGGGCACGTTTACCTGGCCGCCGAAGAGGACGTCGTAAAGGTCATAATTGAACGCCGAATTGTCGGCCGAATAGACCAGCCTCGTCGCCGACACCGTGGCCACCGCCCCACCCTCCTGCCGAAAGAGCATTTCCGCCATCCCCTCCTTGTCGGGGGCATCGAAGAAACCGATTGAGCAGGAAGCCGCAATCACGACCGCCAATTTGTCCGGATTCTGCATCCGGGCCAAATCGGTCGATTTTTTCAGGATATGTTCATCGGCCCAGACGTCGGGCGAGCCATGACCGATATAGTTCAGAATCAGGGTGCCGTCATTGACGGCGCGAATGATGGCGTCGTTGACCGAAGGTTTCTCGCCGTTGGAGGCAAAAGGATAGTCGGTAGCATAGATCTTCTGCTGCACGAATTCCACCGGGGTGTGATAGACGGCCAGCGTTTCCGATTGGGCCGTGTGGATTATTTCTCCGGTGAAATCGCCTTTATTTTCATCATCGGCGACATACGTGATCCGGCTGCGCCAGCTGCCCTGGGTCTCGGGCGATTCGTACCGCTTGAGTTTGGCGATCGCGGCCGATACTTCCCCCGGCGAACGGACCGGCCAGCGGGTCACCATCATGTCCCATCCTCGATCCGCCTGGTGCAGGCCGCTGCTGTCGGAATCCAGCCAGTCCAGCTTTCCGAAATAGACATAATTATCGTCGCCGCAGGAATACTCGCGCCCCCAGATGAAAGGAGGAATAAAGGAGGGCATATGACGCTGGAGGTTGTCCAGGAAATCATAATGGCCGTCGCCGACCAGGAGCACGCCAAACGGCGCCGGATCGGCATAGTTTTCGTAGGCATACTTGAGATAACTGCGGATCGCCAGGGGTGACTCCAGGCCGTATCCGAAATTGTCATAAATATCTTCCACCGCCACCAGCTTGAACCGCTTATGACTGGTGCTTTGACGATAATCGACATATTCTTGCAGCGCCGCCTGAAAGGACCGCGGCGAGATCACCAGACAATCGTATTGATTCAGGTCGGACCGCAGACCGCCCGGATTCGATGCTTCCACCGAGGCCGGCGTCTTGGCGGTGGTACGCGAGTAAACGGCGAACCGGGACGGCGTCAGAATCGAGGCCGGCAATTGAAAAAGGGCGGTATCGACCGTGATCTGCACGCCGCTGACCATGACCGGATGCCCGGCGTCGGTAATATTGACCGTATAGTCGGAGGCGGAGTAGCCGGTCAGACGGTATCGCAATTGCCCCGAGTACCCCATGGACGAAAGACTGATCTGGCGGCCCCCGACCCGAAGCCGCATCGGATAGACGATATTCAAATAGTCGAGAAATGAGGCGCTCGTCCCCTCCGGCACCAGGTTTATCTGCAGCGCGTTTAATCCATCGACGCCCGCTCCCGAGGTGTCCCAAAAATGGTAAATCTCGCCGCCGGAGGAGTATTTATTGGTCGCCTTGCCATTGAGGAATATGGCGCTGGCGGTGCCGGTACGGGCCGCACTCATCTCGATATCCAGCGAATCACCAGGCGCCAAATCGGGCAGGTTGACGGTGGTGGCAATTACCGGCTGATCCGTCCAGTACCACCTGAAATAGTTGCGGATATGTCCGTCGGTCTCGGGCATGAACAGACGATTCTGTTCCACTCGTACCGGCTGCAGCGACGTCGCCACCAGGCGATCAGGATTGCCCGACGGCGTCCCGTTCACCACCGCCCATCGCAGCGGCGGGGCCGAATCATACCCCCCGATCGCCAGCCAGTAGTAGTTGCGCGAAGTATAGGGGTTGGCATAATAAACGAAACGGCCGTTGCTGATGGCATACCGGCTCGGCCCCTCGGCATAGAATAAGATGTCATCACCGGAATTTACCAGGCCGTCACCGCCATCCTCTATCCGAATCGCGATTTGCGTCAACTGCGGCGGCGGGGCGGTTGGATCATACGAGGGATTGTCACCTCCGGCGTAAAACATTCGAACCGAGTCGGACGGCAAATTGGCCAGATTCACCCCCGCTTGACCTAAGGATGCGCCGGTTATCCGCGTGATACCATTTTCCGCGACCGCGATCTTCAGCCAGGTGGCGCTTTCGTCAACCACGCCGGCGACCGCCTTGGAGACCGTCTGCAATCGCGGAGCGGGAGTGAACGCAAAGAACTGCTGCGGGTTGATCGTCACCGATGCCATCACCGAATCAAGGCGGGAAGCCCGGCTATCCCCCCTGCCGACGCCTTCACCCCCGCTGATGATAACATCGATGGAAATATCTTGATAGACCGCCAGGCGATTGTTCTCTAGGCGTTGGGGAAATACATAAAGCCGAACCAGGCGGTGTCCCCGCGCGTCATACGCCCCGCCATGAATCACCAGCGCCGTTTCGGAAGCGATAAAACGATGGTCGGCCGGCAGGGGTTCGATTTCAGCCTCACCCGCCTGATAGGTAAAGGCGACATCGCCGCCCGGCGGGACAGCCATCATCAACTGCCTGCCCCAGGCCTGGCCATCACTCATCGGAATCAGGGCCGCCCGCCCCAGGACATCGCCCCCGGCCGACAAATCCGGATGATAGCTGATGATCAGATGGTTGTCCGAAATGATGGTGACATCGACGTCGGGATAGAGCGCCCCGCTTCCGGCCAGGCAAACCGACGGCGCCAGAAGCGCTGCGATAAGAAATCCGGCAAAGGAGGCTGTGATGGGAGCTGAAGCGATCTGACGTCTCATCAAAAAACCATGTTAAGGCCAAACCCTAACACGGTCGGACAATGGGCGCTATCCAACCGCAGTCAAAGGGCATACTACTTGTCACCTCGGCCATAGAACAGGAGCCACGTCACTTCCAGACCGGCCTTTCTTTCCCAGTTCTACTGGCACCCTTTAACTACGCTCGATAGTATCTCCTTATGATACAAAGACGTTGCAGAGCCGGTATTAATCTAATGCTTTATACGCCATAAGTCAAGAACATAGCCACTTTTATTCATGATAGGCGCAAATCCGCGGCCAAGAATTGCCATTTATGTCCAATATCCCCATATCTCGTTGACAAATAATATATTAGATCCGCACAATGGATCGCTGTTCGCCACCGGGACAACCGCTCCGATATCAGATTGCTGCCGAAAAGGTGAAATGCCGTTCAGCATGAGCGCCGGCGCTAGTCAACCACCGCCCCGGCCGGATATCCCATCATCTCCTCCATGATACAGGTAAAATGACGCAGATAGGTCGGCTCCTTGACAATCCGGTATCCGTTTAGGCGCTCTCTCTGTCTGACAATGTCGGCCATAACGTCGGCCACATACTCCAGATGGCTGCCGGTATACACCCGCCGTGGCACCGCCAGACGGACCAATTCCCGCTGCGGAGCGCTGTTGGTGCCCGTGTTCGGATCCGACGCGCCAAACATCACCGAGCCGATTTCGACCGCGCGGATTCCTCCCTGGCGATATAATTCTATGGTCAGGGATTGTCCCGGAAAATGCTGCGGTTTGATATGCGGCAGAAGCTTTCCGGCATCGGCGAATACGGCATGCCCGCCGGTGGGGGTCACGATCGGGCACCCAGCCTGTATCAGCAGGTCGCCGAGATGAGCGATCTGTCCTATGCGATACGCCAAATAATCTTCTTCCAGGGCTTCCTTCAGTCCGATGGCAATCGCCTCCAGGTCGCGACCGTTGAGGCCGCCGTAGGTGAGAAATCCTTCGATCAGGATCAACAGCTCTTTCAACCTGCCGGCCAGTTTCTCATCATTGACCGCCAGAAAGCCGCCCATATTCGACAGGCCGTCCTTTTTGGCCGACATCATGATACCGTCGGCGTATCCGCACATCTCCTGGGCGATGGCCTTGATCGAGCGCTGGTCGTACCCCGGCTCGTACTGCTTGATGAAATAGGCGTTTTCCGCATATCGGGCGGCGTCGAAGAAGAAGGGGATGCGATACTCATCGCAGATCGAGCGCACTTCCCGGATGTTCGCCATCGATACCGGCAACCCGCCCACGGAATTATTCGTGACCGTCATGAGAACCACCGGCACCCGCTCACGGCCGACCGTGCCGATCAGGTCTCGCAGCCGATCGGTGTCCATGTTTCCCTTGAACGGAAAATCCGACCGCTCATCCGCAAGCTGGCGACACGGCAAATCGACGGCCAGCCCCCCTTTGTGCATGGTATTGGCCCGCGTGGTATCGAAATGCGTGTTGTTGGGAACGTAGTCCCCTTTCTTGAGAACGGTCGAAAAGAAAATATTCTCCGCCACCCGTCCCTGATGGCAGGGTAGCACAAATTTCTTTTGAAAGATGTCCTGGATCGTCTCTTCGAAATGAAACCAGTTGCGGCTCCCGGCATACGATTCGTCGCCGAGCATAAGCCCGGCCAACTGATATTGCGAAATGGCTCCGGTCCCGGAGTCGGTCAATAGGTCGACAAAGACGTCGGCCGCCGCCAGTCGGAAGATGTTGAATCCCGCCTCCTCGATCCGGCGCCGCCGCTGGTCCTCCGGAAGAAGCCTGATCGGTTCCGTCACTTTAATTCGAAATGGTTCTATCGGTTTCCTCGCCATATCGCCTTCCTATCGTCATCAAGCCGGACGTTTAGGCCAATATACCATTACGACGCCGCCTTTTTCAATTCAAAATCGGGCACAATTCGGCCGACCGTCAGGCCCCGATTGTTGGTGATCTCCGGGAGAACAAACGGCTCGAGATAAGCCCGCTCCGCTTTTTCCCATAAACCGAGCCGGCGCAGCACCTCGATCGCGACCGGGTACAGCGCCCGTTCGTTGCCGTCAAGAATCTTGACCGCAATACCGATGGCCGGGTCGCTGAAACCTATCCCCTCGATCCCCTCCGCCCCGACCTTGTTGACGACATTCCCCGGAAACGCCCTCGCCAGCGCCAAGTCAAACCGTCCCTCCCCCGAGACCATCTCCGGATGGGCGGTCATGGCCCGGTGTATTCGCGCCAGCGCCGCGCGCGTGGCAGGGTCATCGCTGGTATGGTTGGCCAGCCGGGCGAAGGCGATGGCGGCGTGCCTCATCGGCATCCCAAAGACCGGCGCGCTGCAGCCGTCAATGCCGATCGTGATTTTGTCCTTGGGATAGCCATACAGCTCGCTCACCGCCTCCAGCACCAACTGCTGCACCTTGCCGGACGGATCAAGATATCGCCGGGGATCCTCTTTGAGAAACTGGGAAAGCGCCAAAAAGCCCGAGTGCTTGCCCGAACAATTATTCTGCAACGGCGAAAAGACCTCATTCGCCCGAGGCATCCGTTTCTGGATCGAGTAGTACAGGGGCGGATGAGTTCCACACATAAGAAACGATTCATCCAGGCCGACCGCCGCCAGATTTGACCTGGCCGTCTCCACCTGCTCCGGCGTTCCGGTATGTGAACCGCACATGATGGCCAACTGCCGGTCGGAGAAACCATAGTAATCGGCCGCCCCCGACCGAATCAAGGGTATCAACTGAAACGGTTTGGCCTCCGACCGCGCCTGCGTGAAAAACTCCGGATCGCCGACATAGTGCGTCAGCTCGCCGGCGGCATTGACCACCGCCACGGCCCCATGATGAACCGATTCCAAGCCTTCCCCGCGATAGACTTTGGCGACAATTTCGTGCGTAGACATGCTTATCCCTCAAAGACCAGTCAGACGTTTCGGGGAAATCTATTCAGATTTGGCGTGAGGGCAAGGTTTCAGGCTTATTTCTGGGCGGAAAATTCGCGGCCCCGCAAGGGCGCGGGCGCTACTCCATCACCCGCCGGGCGCCGATATACCGCTTGCCGTAGTACTTGTCATTCAGGCTGGAGATGGTCACCCCGGCCGTCGATGAGGCGTGGGCGAACTCATCGAATCCCACATAGATCCCAACGTGCGAGACTCCCCTGCCGCCGGTGTCAAAGAAGACCAGGTCCACGAAATAGAGGTCTCCGGCTTTGACCTCGCGGCCGGCCGTGAAAAGACTCTGAGTTGTCCGGGGAAGGTGAATCTCCGCATATTCGTAATACACTTGCAGCACAAAATCGCTGCAGTCAAACCCCGCCAGCGAATCGCTCGTCCCGGCGTAGGGGCGGCCGATATAGC
>CAZPEV010000114.1:3031-10999 GCA_964585635.1 uncultured Ignavibacteriales bacterium | reverse complement strand
GCGCCAGATTGTCGGCCTCGCTGCCACCGTACGAAAAATACACCTCCAGCGGATCAGCCCCCACAGCCGCCGCAACCCGCTCTCGGGCGTCCTCCAGCGCCGCCTTGGCCTTGGCGCCGATGCTGTGAACGGATGAGGGATTGCCGTAGTTGTCCGCCATGACCCGACGCATCTCTTCGATCACCGCCGAATCAATGGGAGTGGTGCTGTTGTAATCGAGATATATATGTTCCATCGCCTATGACCTCATGGTAACACCTATCATTGTGCTCCACGTAGTATATAACGGAAGGGCCGTCTTGTCAATCCGTTATGCGGGGCCGAGCCTAAAAGGCATAGAGGATGGTGATATGGAAACGGTGCCCTTGGCGATAGATGCCATTCTCCAATCGGCGGGCATAATCGAGGCGGATCGGGCCGGCGGGCGAGAGAAACTGCAGGCCGACACCATAGGCGAAAAGAACATTCTCCGGGCGAGCCGCCGAAAACGACTCCCAGCCGTTTCCCATGTCGGTAAAGACCGATCCCCAAAACTTCCAGAACAACGGAACCCGGATTTCCTGGTTGAAAACGGCATAGGCGTTGGCCCCGATATTGGTACTGTCCTCGGTCGGATTGCTGATATCGCCGCGCGGGCCGATCGAGTTCTCGCGGAAGCCGCGAATCGAGTTCGCACCGCCCAGGTAAAACCGGTCTTCGGTGGGAACGGCGGTCGAACGCCCGAACGATTTGGCCCACCCGCCCTTGATTCTGGTGGCATATATGGCCCGGCCGACCGCAGGCTGATACCGGGCCCAGGAACACTCCAGTTTGGTGAAACTATCATCCCCGCCCAAAAGCCCCCCCACGTACTGCACAAAATAGGTCGTGAACGCCCCACCGGTCGGGACGAACTTGTCCAGACGCGTGTCCCGGCTCAGAGTGCCGGTCAGCTTCCGCCGAATGCTGATGTTTTGCTCCTGGCGGATAAGCGTCGCCTCGGCCTTATCGACACCATAAATATTAACGTTTTCGTACTCGCCGGTCAATTGGCCGATCAGCCGCTCGGACCATTCCTTTCGGGTCGATACCGAGGCTCCCCATGTTTGAATCCGGTACGGCTGCGTCTGGGACCTGACTCCCGGTTCAAACCGGGTCGATAGCGTTAGCGGTACGCGAACATTGAGGAACCAAGGTTCAAAATATTGGATCTGGAAGCGATGCGATAGCGGCCGCCATTGGGTAAAGATGATATAGCGGGAATCGACCGACAACTCCACCCGCCGGGAGATGAATATATTGCGCTTGCCCCAGGCCGCGGAAAAATCCCAGATCAGGTCCTGTTGTGGATCCTGGCCGGCACCGGTTTTCATCGATACATAATGCGGACTGCGTTCAATGCCTGAAAAGATGAAATTCGGCAGGGTGTCAGGTTCTACCCCCGGCGAGCCTCCGGCCGTGCGATCGATATCCAGATTGATGGAATTGAAGAGCCCCATCGCGTAAAGCCGTTTTTGCGACTCGATAATCTTCCGACGGCTGTACACCTCGCCCGGCTTGAAGGCGATTTCCCGCCTGATCAAGAAGGGTCGAAATTTCTTGAGATCCTTCACCTTTACGCCGCCGAAATGGACCAAGGGTCCCGCTCCCGCCGTGAACGTCACCACCGCCTGTGATGGCCCGGCGGCGCTGTCGATCGTCTCCTGCACCGTGGCATAAGGATAGCCGTTGTTGGCAAACACAGTCTTGAGGTCAAATATGATTTTGCTCCGCAAGAGAGGATCAGCCGGATGCCCCGGTTCAAGCTGGGCCGCCATGCGGTGAAGATCGTTGAAGAAGGGCAGTGCCGTGGGCGCCTCCAGAACAGCTCGCACCGCCAAAAATCTATTCCCCTCGATGATGGTCAGAGTGATCAGCGCGGTCGAATCAGCCCCCGATACGGCCACGCTCTCTGCTGCCTGAATATTCAGAAAGCCCTCGCGCAGATACATATATTTGACTTCCAGCGTGTCACGATAGGCCGAATATCGCAGCACGCGGTTGCGCGATCCGGTCCGAAACATTTCCCCAAAGCTGTTCTTCCGGGAAAAAAGATGCGCCTTGATTTTGGCGTCGGAGAAGAAGCGGTTACCTTGAATTCGGATTTCGGAGATCAAGGGTCGCTTGGACAACCAGGCGCTGAACTTGGGATCCTGGCCGGGTCCGGACTGCCCCATCGCCGGCACGGTCAGCAGCACCATCATCCCCATGGCTGCCGCCCAAGCCTTCCGGCCATGTTGCTGTCCACCCCTGCTCACCTAGTACTCCCAATGAAGCGTCAGATTGAGATGGTATAGGTTGGACTCGTCGCGGCGACCCTCAAAAAAATAGTGACGCCCGAGACGAAATTCCGCGCCGACTTCCTGCCCCTTCTCCAAAGCCAGGGTGCTGCTGCCAAAGACATACAGGTTGGGCAAGGTGTAGGTCCCAATTGTCAGGCGGGTGTTGAGGGGATCAAAGGTCTTGCCTAATCCGGGATCGATCTCGAACGTCTCCACTCCCAGGCGGCGGGTGCCGAGGCGGGATACCTGAGAGGCCAGCATGCCTACGCTGCCGATGGTAATACGCTGCGTCACGGGATTGCCCCGCAGGGTATCGGAAGGACTGTAATTCGTCAGGAGCGTCGGAATAATGTTTTCGGACGAAACGTCGCCGGCAATGATGGGATTGCTCAGCGTACCGGAGATGGTGAGATTCAAGTCGAAAGTGTAACTGCCTTGGGTTTCGAAGGCCGAGAATCGGCTCTGAGAACGAACCTGGGTGGAAACATTTAATGCCAGTTGAGGATCAGGTTGCTCGATATTGTTATAGGTGATCTGCCCTCCCGGTTCTATGGTGAATTTCTTGTCGAGCAGAAAATACTTGCCCCGAACAACCTCGAGGGAGCCAAGGAAGTTGTATACCCCGGCAGCGCGTAAAATCTCGATCTGGCCGGAGAATTCGGCGTCGATGTCGCTGTTCTTGACCCAAAAATTCGAGGGGAATTCCATATTCAGGTCGAGGTCCCAGGTCTTATCCCCTTCCAGCGCCGCCAGCAGGCTGAACCCGGACGATTCTTCCGAAAAATTCTCCAGATAATTGGCCGAGGGCATGACGATCTTTCCCGTTACCTTGGGCGGCGAGGAACCTTTGACTTGGAGGTCGGCGTTGGCCAGGCCGTTAAAATCCCCCATCTCATAGTCGATCGGCATGTTGGAGCAGGTAGCCGACAAGTCATAGGTGAAGTTGTTGACATCGTTCACGAAGACCGTCCCGGAGGCGGTGGCCGTCCCCTGGCCTTTCCCCTTCCGATGCGGAATGATGGCGGTCGCGGTGGCGATCGTCAGCAACTGATCGGCCATGGTCACTTCAAGGTCGACCTGCTCCAGCCGGTCCCGCAGATCGAGCGTCTTGATAATGCCGTTTTTCAAGCGTGCGGTCCCGTTCAGATGCGGTTTCAACGGCTGCCCGGTCAGGTCAATCTCGGCATCGAAATCACCCCTGATATATTCCACCGACTGCGTCAGGGTGGCTGCCAAGTTCAACTGCTTGTCCTGGGCATAGATTTTGATATGCTGCGAGCGATCGTTAAACAGTTTATGGTTGGGCGACGGCGTCAGATTGATCGGCAGCTCGCCGGAAGCGGAGTACCGCCCCTCCTGGGACACCAGAAACATGGAATCGATCGTCAGCGCGCTGTCCCGGTACCCCAGATAACCCCGCAAATTGCCCAAGACCAACGACCGAAACCGCAGCGAATCGACCGCTCCGGTCATCTCGAACCGCGGATTGTCGATTGATCCATAGACCCGCCCCGCTGAGGACAGGCGGCCATCCATCGGCAGGCTGTCACCCATCAGCGACAGCCAAGGAGCGATGTCGATTCGGCGTACGTCCCAATTGATATCGAGCGTGCGATCATAATTGGCGCGACCGGTGAATCCGATCCGGCCGTCACGTGTGGTCATGAGAACCCGGTCGAACATAAATCCCGAGGAATCGACCCTGATCTGCTGGTGGCTGTCGGACGAAAAAGAACGGCCCGTCAGCACGATGCCGATGCTGTCGATGGTCAACACCTGAGGGTACAGGAGATAATCGAGTGTTCCGCGCAACCGGCTTTGCGAAAAGGAATTGGCGATATGCCCGGAATCGATTATCAGGAGATTACTGTCGAGTGTCAGACCGGCCCACAAGCTGTCGTACGGAAAATCCCAAGCCGTGCCGGCGCGGGCCGCGACCGTGATCGGCCCCCTCTTTTCTCTGACAAAGCTATGGATGGCAAAATTCGCTGTAAAGTCCTTTGAGAAGAACTGATACAGCCAGAGTGAATCCGACCGAAATTCCCCCTCCAGATCCGGGTCTTTAGCTGGGCCGCTCAGAGAAAAATCGGCGACTCCCCGGCCCGCTGGAAGATCAATAAAGGTCTGGTGCGCGAAGGCTGCCAAATTGGGCAGGTCTGCCCGGGTGGTGATATTGACCTCGCCCGCATAATCGACCGATCCGGCAAATACAAATCGATTACCGTGATAGGTGATCAGAAAATCGGGAAAGAAGAAGAGCCCTCCGGCAGTCACCGTCATTTTCCCCTGAGCCGAATGCATATGATAGATGTCGAAAAACGATTCATCCAGATCAAGATCGAGGTCAATCGCCAGCGTCTTTGAGGTCAGACCCCGGCCGTCCAGATTCAGACGGCCACTCAGATCAGACCGGAACGAGCCCGCCACAAGATGGTCCAGATCGAACGAATCGACCCGGGCGGACAGAAGATATGACGGCGGTGATGACTTAATGTCAATGGCGCCCGAGGCGTCGATGCGACACCCGCCAAGCACCATCCCGGACAGCGTATCCAGATAAAGCACCCCGTCGTCAAAATGAAGCGTCGTTGCCAGAGACTCGAGCTGGCGGCCTTCCAGCTTTCCCGATAAGGACAATTCCCCGGCCCAACGGTCGGGCTGCCGTGAGATCGTCCCCGTCAGATCAAAATCCCCTTGAAGCGACAACCCCAGGAAGGATACCACGTCGGGCAGATGAACATGAGCGCTGTCGATCTGCATCTCGACCCGCAGGGTATCGCGGCGGTCGGCCGCCAGCGAAAACGCCGCCCGCGAGGAATCGGTCACGACGACAACGTTGCTCAGCGCCAGATTCTTGTCGAAAATCGTCGCCAGCCCCGTCAAGCTGCGGACCCGGAGGCGGCCATCGTCGGAATCAAACCGCAGCCTCTCGAGATCGAGGGTATAGGTTCCCTCCTCTGATTTCAGCGAAGCCGTCAGACCGATGTCGAACCAGCGCAACTTCTTCTCCGCCAGCGACAGGTCCAGCGAGGCGCTGTCGATCGATAGGCGTTTGATTTCCCATGAGGGCAGAGCCCCGGTTGAACCCGCTGAAGCGGCAATCTTCGGCAAGACCCACAGACCGGAGCTGTCCTGTTTGAGCACCAACTGAGGCTGCACAAAGCAAAGACTGTCGATAATCCAGCGTTGATGCCACAGGTTGGATACCTGGTATTTGATGGTGACTGAGGGCAAATAGGCCAACGTTATCGTATCACCGACCTGGAAACTTCGGAACATCACTCCCCGCAAAGTGAATCCGTTTACGAAAGAACCGTCGATTTCGGCGATGCTGATATCAAGGTCATACTGCGCCGCGAGCCGTTCCGCGAGGAAGCGGTTGACCCAATTCTCCAGAATATGCGATTTGAAGAGGAGCACCGTCCCGACGACGACGACCAGAATCAGCAGGACCATCCCGAGCAGCGGAATTTTGAATCGTTTGCGCATCAAACCGCCGTCATCCGAGCAAGGGTATCATGGGCTGCCGCGACTCGCCAGGGCGGACAGAAGAAGCGGCAGTTGGCGATGGTCTGCTCCAGAAGGTCCCGGTCAAGGCCGATATGCAGCGCCCCACGGAGATGGACCGAGAGTTGATGGTGATAGGCAGTGACCGTCAGGGTGGCAATGCTCGACGTTTCCCGCACCGCAAACGAGACCCCCGGACGCGATAAGACCCGCCCATAGGCATCATTGATCATCCACGTCAGAATTTGAGGCGAAGCTGAATTGATGCGCGCCACCAGACGATTAAAGGCCCCGCCGTACATCCGGCGAACCTTGGCCAGGCCGTCATGATGCCATTTCCGGTTGGCCACCGCCGTATACGCTTCCGGAAGCTGATTGGACCGGCCCCGGGAGGGATAGAACTCGGCCAGAAGATGGGCCGCCTCGATCATAGCTGGAAACCCGAGAAACAAATGCGATTGCAGGATAATCTCGCGCAGCGTTCGAGGACGCACACCGCCTGCCAGCGCACCCTTCATGACTATCCTCATCCCCGCCGTTTGCCGGGCGGCGATGGCCGCCGAAAGCAACGGGCAGTACAGAAAATCGGGCGAGCGACCATAATCGAAATTCTGCGCCAATTGCCACAGTTGTTTTTCGTTAAGCAAAACCGCCATCGCCGGGTAAGCTACAACCGGCGGCGGGGCAAGGCAAGACAAACTTCAGCGGGCGAACTCGATGCGGCGCAAGAGCTCCTCCAAATCCGTCTGCATCCGTCTGATTTCGATCCGCATCAAATCAATCCGGCGCTGCATTTCAGGGGCCAACCCGTTGGCGCGATCCCCGTCCGCTGTCAACCGCCCTCCCTTTGGCGGCCCAATCTTGTGCGGATTCGGCGCCAATCGAATATCGGCCGTGCAATCTGCCTGACCATGGATAAACTCGAGGGTAATCAGGCTGTCCGTTCCCGAGGTTGCCACCAATCGCTGCAACTCCCTGTCATCGGTGATATCCTGCCGCGCAAATCGAGTGATAATGTCCCCCACTGCCAAACGAGCCTTGTCCGCCGGTGAGCCGGGATCCACGGCGGTGATAACCACCGCTTCCCGGACCACTTTCCCGGCTGCCGACACCAGCTCAATCGCCGCCGTCTCGATTCCCAGATAACCGGCCGGCCGCCCGCCGCAGCAGATGATGCGGTCGGCCGAGGAGAAGGCCGTAGCCGCCGGCAACAGAAGGATGCCACCCCAGTGGCTGTCAAGGCCGGCCTCATCATCGATGCTGCCGGAGCTGATGATCCCGATCAGGTTTCCATTGAGGTCAAAAACGCCGCCACCCAATAGCCCCGGCAGAGCCGAACCTGACATCAGATAGGCACCGTCGCACCGCCGGCCCGCGATAATTCCCAGCGTGGGATACCCGGTTCGGTCTATGGCCCGGCCATAGGCCAGCGCCAGCCGCCCGACGAATGGTGGAAAGGCCGACCGTTCCAGATACGGCCAGTGTATCCCTTCTATTTTCAGTACCGCCAGGTCGTGCCGCTGATCGACTCCCAGCAATCGGGCATCGACCGTCTTGCCATCGATCTCGACTTTGATGTCATCATTCCCCTCCACCAGGCTGAACATGGTCAGAACATGGCCGATCGAATCGATCAAGAGCCCGCTCCCAACGACCGCATTGATGGTGGCGTCCTGATTCAGATCCGTCCGGGAAAACAGCGGAGCCCTGGTCTGCGAGGTACGAGCCTCGACCACAACCACCGCCGGCGATATCCGACTGATCACCTGTGACAGCTCCTGATCCAATCCCGTCAACGACTGACCGACGGTCCCGGCCACCAGAGCGGCGACCGAAAAAAAAGCCGCCAGTGTAAGGGCGGCTTTTTCAGTTTTTCCAGGCACCATCAAAAGATTGTTCCCCGCTTGCCGGCGGAGGAATTGTCCGGAACAATCAGGTAGTTCCTCACCACCGGGCGAATTCGATAATCTATGGCCGGATAATTGTCGACCGCCGTTCGCGTGGAGGCCAACGTCATCGCGGCGTCGCCCCCCAAAAATTGTTCCTCCGCGGAATGCTCTCGAAGGGATCGAGAGTATTCCCGCCAGCGATTGTACTGCGCCACCATCCGGGAAATGCTCTTCCGCTCGTTGAGAAGAGGGTTGTTGGTCGGCTGGATGGT
>CAZPEV010000114.1:0-3021 GCA_964585635.1 uncultured Ignavibacteriales bacterium | reverse complement strand
GGTCAAGTATAAATCATCCGCCGTACTGCCCCCTTCCGGCGAAATTACAGCTACCGGCAACGCGCCCGGTCTGAATATCGGACTGGTAAGATTGACGCCGGTCGCCGCCGCCAGAACCACCACGGCAGTCGCTCCGATGGTCGCCAGCCGCAACGCTCCCAGACGGGGTATCCGTCCGGGCAAATGAGCCTTCGTCCGCGTCTCGGCAAATCGTTCCCGGCCGATCCGCTGCAGTAGACGGGCGTTGAAATCGCCGGAGGCGCGAAGCTGCGGCAGGTTCTTCATCACCTCCCCGACCGAGCGGACGATATCACTCTCGCGACGACACGCTGAACAATGCTCCAGATGCCGCCCGACCCTGGTCGACCGCCCCCCCGAAAGCTCTCCCTTAGAGTATGCTGACAGGTAGGAGCGTGCTTTTCGACAACGCATTCCGTTCCTCCATTCTCGGCTTCAACTTATCACGCAGTATCGAACGCGCCCGGTTGACCCGCGACTTGACCGTGCCCAAAGGCACCGATAAAATCCTGGCGATCTCTTCGTACGATACTTCCTCGACATCGCGCAGCATAAAGGCCGTCTTGTATTTCTCCGGCAGCGACGCCACCGCCTGCTCAATGGCAGGACCAACGTTCGACGGGATCTTGGCCTCTACCGCCACTTCCACTTCCTTGTTCTGCAGGTCAAAGATATCCACAAATTTATATCGTTTCTTCCGACGCAATTCATTACGGGCCAGATTAAGCGCAATCGTATACAACCAAGTTGAGAAGCAGTGCTTGAAATCAAACGAGTTCCGGTGCTGGTACACCCGCACAAAGGCCTCCTGGACTATGTCCTCGGCCTCCTCCCGGCTGATCGCCATCCGCCCGATTACATTCATCAAACGATCGCGATAACGGTCGACCAGGTCGCTGAAGGCAACCATGTCACCCGCCTGTACTTTCCGCAAAAGGTCGTGGTCAATCTGCTTGGCCGTCTCTTTTTCCATACCACTCCTGTTCTGCTTCTGAATCTAATACAATCAAGACCGGCAGAAGTTCCCATCTATGGTCCGCCGATAAATATACGACACGTTTCCACATAACAGGCGATATTTCTGTCACCAGACATAATAAAATACTTTATGGCGAGCCATTAAATCATTACCCACCATCATTTTACTGACGCATTCTTATCGTCGAGCGCCGTCATTGTGGGGAGTCCCCTAGGGTCTGATAAGCCCCCATGGATACCCCAGCAAATACAAGATTAGGCCAAAAAGAACCAACCCGATAAGTGGTGGCAGAAATGAGCGGTATACCTTGCCAAGATCGGCCCTGAAATGCTCAGCGGTGAGAAGAAGGCAAAAATGCGTCGGCGAAAGAATCATGCCGGTGTACCCGCAGAGAAAGGTCAGAAAAACATTCCCCAACTCAAGGTTTGGGACATAAAGAAAACCGGCCAGAATAGGGAAGCTGAGCCCGACAAAGGCCGCCACCATACCCGACAGCAACCCGCAGAGAAAAGCCACCACCATGATGACCGCGGCCGGCGGAATACCCAGCCTCGCCACCTCGGCCGGAATCCCGGCTACCGCCCCGGAAAGGGCCACCATGTCCTTGAAAAGCAGGATTCCGAAGACCATGAAAAACAGGCGCAAAGCCACGACTTCCTTCACCACCGGCCAAAACATCCGCCAGCTGCTCCGATTGAGGATAACGGTGAGCAGAACCGAGACCGCCAGGGAAATCACGATATCAATCGCCAGCACCAGGGATAGGAATACCGCCAAAAATACCGGCCAAATGGCCAGCACAATCCCCCCCAGTGACCGCAGCGTTCCGGTCGCCTGATGTCGACGGTGAATCCCACGCAGGTAATAGAAATAGCCGATGGCGATCATCGCGGCCGTCATGACCAGACCCAAGGCGGAAAACTTGGGCAGCGGCAGGCCGACGATGCCGGCCGCCAGAATCAAACCCGGGTACAGCGGCCAAAAGAACTCCATAACGTGCCGGAACCAGTAATTGACCGCGGACAGATATTCCGGCGATTTCTGATCCTCCCTGAGCACCTCCTCCACCAATGGCGCCGACAAGACCGCCCCTCCCGGCATCGGCATCATCCCGACCACGGCCGGCAAAATAATCGTGGCGGTCCGCTTGCCCCCGGCCATTCCCCGCGCAGCGCCGGTCAGCCGATCAAGCGCCCCCATACGCTTAAGCAAGTGGCCGAGTATGGTGACGATGACAATCGCGCCGAACAGCCGCCAAAAGGCCGGAGACGTCAGCGTGCCCCAGATGCCCTCGAGTACCTGCGGGGCAGCTTTGCCGAACAGCAGCGGCGTGGCGACACCCGCCAGGCACAGCAGATAACCGACAAAAAATTTCTGCCTGATGCCGACGATGATTCCGGCCAGGATCAGCAACAACTTGAGAACCGCCATCGCGCGAAGATAGGCCGCGGAGACCTTCATGTCAAACCGGATTTCAATTCCCCTTGACAGCGACGGCGACGCCGCCTATGCTTGGAGGCAATCAGAACCCGGTGACTTGGCGGTACGCTATGCAAACGACAATCGTGTACATCAATGGCCGACCGGTCGATTATCGGCGGGCGGCGATTTCGGTCTTCGACTATACTCTCCATTGCGCCATCGGCCTGTTCGAGTCAATCCTGGCCGTCGACGACCGCCTGATCCACCTGGACGCGCACCTCGACCGGATGGAGACCGGCCTCCGGCGGCTGGGCCTGAAGATGAACTACAATCGGGCTGCAATCGGGAGGGCCTTGCGTTTGGCGATAACCGATCATCCAGGACGGATCAAAAAAGTGAAGATTTTGCTTACCTACGGCTATTCCCCCCTTTGGCCGGGAGACCGCCCCGGACCAAAGACGATCGTCATCGTCGCCGACCATCGCCTGCGATTCAAGAAACAGAAACTAATCATCTCGCCCATGATCATCAGCTCGGCCAATCCTTTGCGGGGTATCAAGTCGCTCAATTTTATGACCGAGTGGATGAGCCAGAAAGCGGCG
>CAZPEV010000113.1:0-11271 GCA_964585635.1 uncultured Ignavibacteriales bacterium | reverse complement strand
CCGCGCCGCTCAACTGAGGGGCGCCAAGGTGTACAAGAAATATCGGGTCTATGGGATGAGGTTATAGCATGCGTTCAAAAATCGCTGTTTTGGCCCTGGCGGTCCTGACGCTGACGCTGGCCGACGGCTGCAAACGAGTCTATTTCCATCTCACCGAGCAGGCGCCGTAGAAGACCACCCTGCGCTTCACCACCACCAAATCATATTATGAGCTGAATCGATCCATCGCCCTGACCGGCGGCCGATATCAGATTCGACCAGGCGACAGCATCGTGCTGTTTGTCGAGGGCCAGGCCAAGGTCCCCGGGACCGACCGGGAGAGTGTCGCCCACCTGGAACTAACCGAGGTCGCGCGTCTGTACATGACGCTGCCGATCCCGCCCCGGCCGGGACGGTACGACACCCGTTTCGCGGCCATCTGCGAAATTATCAACAGCCAAAAGTATGCCATCGGCGACAATCTTTTCGTCTGTCAATCCGGCGAAGTGGTGGTCGATTCATTCAAGAACGGCGTCTACTACGGCCAGTTTTCCGGGAATTATCTCAACACCACCGATAAGCATCTGTCCGCTTCCGGAACGCTGAAGGCCGGCCAGAAATAATTAGCTTGCCGAACAATTGGTGAATCTCTTGATTATTCCCAAGCGGTGAAGGGCGGCGGTGATGTCTGCCCAGGCGCTGGGTTGTATCCGCCCTGCCATGGACCCACGCATCAAATCGAAGGGAATGGCTTATGCCTGCAGAAACCTCCGAACAAACCTTTATCTGCCCCGTATGCAATCTGCCCAAACCGTTGGGTGAGGGGCACTCGGCTGAGCTGGTGCACGGCCCGGTCGGGGAACTGATACGCCATCAGCATCCCGATTGGGATTCCCATCATACCATCTGCCTCTCCTGCCTGAACCGGTTTCGGACCGATTATGTTGAGGATGCCCTGCAGGCGCAGCGGGGCGCTCTGACGACGCTGGAGGCGGCGGTGATCGACAGCCTCAAGGAGGAGGAGGTCCTCTCCCGCAACGTCGACGCCGAGTATGACCGGAAATTGACCTATGGCGAACGGCTGGCCGACAGCGTGGCGTCCTTCGGCGGCAGTTGGCGCTTTATCATCATCTTTGCCTTGGTAATGGTGGTCTGGCTCGGCATCAATTCTTTCGTTCTATTCTTCCGTCCGTTCGATCCCTACCCGTATATTCTGCTCAACTTGGTGCTGTCCTGTCTGGCGGCGATCCAGGCGCCGATCATCATGATGAGCCAGAACCGCCAGGAGGCCAAAGACCGCCTGCGGGCCGAGCATGACTACCAGGTCAACCTCAAGGCCGAGATCGAAATCCGGCAGTTGCATATCAAGCTCGATCAGATGATCAACCATTCCTGGCAACGCCTGTTGGAGATTCAGCAGATCCAGATGGAAATGATGGAAGACCTGACGCGCCGCGCCGGCGGAAATCATTCAGAGCCGGCCTGACACTGTCGGCCCAAAATCAATCATTTCAACGCTGTTGAGTTTGACCTCCCGGCTCCGTATATTGCCCGCTATGCCGGATCACGCGCCTGATTCCAAGAGTATTCTCGGCTTTCTGGGCCTAAAGCGCGATTATATCCTTTTGCTGACGATGGTGGTACTGGTCGGCATGGGGGAGCGAATCGGTTCCCGTTTTATCCCCAAGTATATCGAAGTCCTCGGCGCCGGCGCGATCCTGATCGGCGTGTATGGTGCGCTGGAGAATCTGCTCGGGGCGCTCTGGGCGCTGCCGGGGGGAATACTGGCCGACCGGTTGGGGACCAAGCGGGCGCTGGCGGTGTTCAACATCATCGCCATGATCGGATATCTCATCGTCGTGCTGATACCATCCTGGCCGGCGGTGATGGTCGCGGCAGTCTTTTTCATGGCTTGGTCCTCCCTATCGTTGCCGGCGACGATGAGTCTGGTGGCCGACCTGCTGCCGAAATCGAAGCGGGCGATGGGAGTGTCGATGCATTCCATCATCCGGCGGATACCGATGGGGGGCGGACCGGTGATCGGCGGCGCGCTGATCGCGGCCTACGGCCTGGTCAGCGGGGTGCGGATCGCCTTTGGGCTGGCGCTGGTTCTGGCGGTCGTGTCGCTGGTCGTCCAGCAGCGGATGGCGCCGAACAAGACGGAGAAATATCAGCCGTTGAGGCTGCGGCAGTTTGTGCGGCAGTTCGACCCCGGCCTGAAGCGGCTGTTGGTGTCGGATATCCTGATCCGCTTCTGCGAGCAGATACCGTACGCCTTTGTCGTGATCTGGGTGATGGATATCGCGCAGAAGGGGGCGCTGGAGTTCGGCTGGCTGACGGCGATCGAGATGGGGACGGCGATGCTGCTCTATATTCCGGTGGCATACTTTTCCGACAAGGCAGAGCGGAAGCCGTTTGTGCTGATCACCTTCGGCTTTTTCACCCTCTTCCCGGCTTTCCTGTATTTCTCCCAGACAACCGCGCTTCTGATCGTGGCCTTCTTCATCCGAGGGCTGAAGGAGTTCGGCGAACCGACCCGCAAGGCGCTGATTGTCGACCTGGCGGTACCGGACGCCAAAGCCCGCACGGTGGGGGCGTACTATTTCATGCGGGATACGATTGTTGCGCTGGCCGGGATATTGGGGGGGATACTGTGGAAGATCAGCCCGACGGCGAATTTATGGACTGCGTTCGCCTTCGGCGTGGCGGGAACGGTCTATTTCGGCCTCTACGGCAAGGGAACCGAGACGGATAAGATGACCTGATGCGGGAATAATGGGCTTCCCTGGAAAGGAGTTCGAGTTGCTTAAAAGAAGCGGAAACAGCAGGAAAGCGGGATGGATAAAGGCGCTCGTCGTTCTCGTCCCGTGGCTGATCGTGCTGGGCACGACGGCGTATGCGCAAAACGCGGCCCCGGCGGACCCGTGGGCATCGTGGCGGTTTTTGGTCGGCGATTGGGTCGGCATACAGGCCGACGGCAGCGAGAGCGGCGCCTTTTCGTTCGCCTTCGATCTCAATGAGAATATCCTGGTCAGGAAGAACCATCTGGATATCCCGGCCTCCAAGGATCGGCCCGGCGGGACTCACGACGATCTTATGATCGTGTACCGTCCCGCGCCGAACGACACCCGCGCCATCTATTTCGACAACGAGGGACACGCGATCAATTATGCGGCCTCGTTTTCGAAAACCGGCGACTCACTGATGTTTGTCAGCGACATCATGCCCCAGGCGCCGCGATTCCGATTGACCTATATCAAGACCGGCACGGCCAAATTAACGATTACCTTTGAAATCGCACCGCCGGGGAAACCGGAAGGATTTACGCCTTATTTGAGTGGTGCGGCGCGGAAGAAGTAACGCCGATCGATGCATACTTATGCCTGGTAATTGTTTACGCCCCCGGGGAAACCGGAAGGGTTTGCGCTTTATTTGAGTGGCGCAGCGCGGAAGAAGTAGCGCCGATCGGTGCATGGTCATGCCGGGTGACTACGTACACCCTCAGGCCGACGCTTGGGAGTGCCACCCGAATAGATATTTCTGATTGCTGAAGGCGGCACCCGGCGGTGAATGAGTAACGCATGTACTTGATTTGCAAGAACTTACCAAAAATGGTTTTGGGATGACACGACCCCAAGAACCCCATTGTCTAAGAGGGCCTAGGTAAAAATTAGCCTGCTTTTGTGAGTTTGCACCGGACATGTTGCCCAGCGTTGGCGTCCAGATAGCATACACAAAAATAAAAAAAGCGAAATGTCAAAAAAATGCTTGACATAGATGAATTCAGAAGTAATTTACCAGTGAAACCATTTATCACTATATGTGTTAAAGAGTTGGAACGCATATTGAAGTATAGCGTTGAACCTTGGGAGATTGGTCCCCGGAGAGGTACGGCGGAATTATTTTCCGCGCTGGGTGACCAAGGTTTTGCATAAGGGTTGAGACTAATTTACGGTGAATATTTGTCGAAGATAAAGATAAAAGAAAGGATGTGTAATGATTAATCCAGGTTTTGTTTTAAGACGAGACACCGACCTATTGCTCGGCTTCCCCATTGCACCGCGTATTTGTTTCGATCTGAAGCATAGGAAATTTGGCGGGGGAACGGATGGTTAAACCGAACCAAAGTGTCATTTCGAAAAAGGCGGTTGCTTCTTCCACAGGCATTAACCGCCTTTTTCGTATCCGGCAGATTCTCAGGAGGCTTGTACCTTGGCTTTCTGGGCTAGCCGCACTTATGTCTTTAATCCTGGTTTTACTCTATGCCAACGTAGCAACATTGAGCTTTGGAATAGTGCTTGGATTTGGCTTGGTATTATTCATTTGCTCAATTCTGTCTTGGCTGATGTTGAGAGAAGTTGGTTCCCCACCCATTGAGCCGATTGCTATTGTTGATAGCGACATTGTCCTGGAAATTGCGGATAGATCTGGCAAATACGCCGACTACAGTAAACAGCAAACTGTGATCGCCAACATTGATAATGTAACGAGCTATGTTGAACAAGGCTTGAAGCCGGATCCGCACGGATCATTGGCAGACTTTAAGGCATTCTCAACAGCCGGGGAGGAAGGCTATAGGAAAAACAATTATGAGGTAACTGATGACGGCAAATATAATATTTTCTTCGACCCAGTTCCCAAGAAGGGCGAAATATTTCAAAGAAAGATTCAGTGCGGATTCATTGATTCCTTCACCCAGGACAGAGAATGGTTTACCTGCCTTTGTAGCCGGACAATAAGGATAGTCAAGATAACCATTGTGTTTCCGAATGACCGCGCACCAAAAAGCACTTCTTTATCCATAATCGATCAGTATTCGAATATAAGAGTGGAGGACCCGGGGTTTATTCAAGAGAAAATGCTTGATGGAGGGATTAAAATAATATGGCTGAAAAAATATCCTATCAGGGGCGCCTCATATAAGATAATGTGGGAGTGGTGATCACCGAATGAGTTTGGAAGCATTCTTATTCTCTGTCCTTGCGAGTCTGGTCGCAGCTGGAATAGTATATCTTATTCGTCGAATGCGCGGAAATATTCCGCCCTATCCCTATACGACAAATGCCTACAAATACGAAATCCATCATTACATCAGGGATCATAAATTGGTAATTACCAAATCCGCAAAGATAGAATTTAAGGTGAATCGAGATTATTTGATTGACTACCCCAGCCTCCACAATACGCCATTGGACAAGGTCAATGTCTGGATCGAGGAATATGAAATCACCAATGAATCTGGAAGTTTCTCTGAGATTGAGGGATACGACGGCGAATGTATAAAGATAAAGCATGGATTTCGCCAGAGCAAAACATATAACGTGAAAGTTGTCCAAGAATATACTAATTTCTCCTACGAACGGCTTATCTCGCTTTCCCCGCGTCCAGTTGTCAGGTATTCAATACCCCTCTTCTCTATTTTTAGACCGACCAAAATGCAGATAAGACTCTATATCCACGGCGCTGGCAAATTCCTGACTCCACCTTTCGTTAATCTGAATGACGGGATTCATACTGCCTCTGTTCAGGATTTGGAGTATGACCGTCAATTGGCTCGATATGAGGGGGAGTTAGAAAAGGCTGAGCCAAAAGTAGATTATTTCTTATGCTATGAGCCTGCAATCTCAAAGGCAGGACTATCAGAAATAGATAGGCAGATATATAATGCAAAACATAAACCCTATTCAAAAAAATATTCGAAATCCTCGCTTGCGGAGAATACAATAGTCTTAAGAAAGGGTGCGCGATTTGAGGCGTCGTTGGAAAAATATAGGATACTTGAAAGTGTTGGAAAGGAATTAGTTCTAGTCGATAATTACCTTGATTCAGCCTTGCTTAAAGCAATACATATGACGGTCAAAGGCAATGTGTACATAATCTGTAAGACTCCTTCTGAGAAATTAGTAGATCTGGCAAACGCCCTCGCCGCGGAATGGAAGGAGAAGCAGGGGGAAATATTTCGACTCATTGATTATGAATACAGCCACGCTCGAATTATACTAATTGATAGAACTATATGTTATAACTCTGGATCATCCGTGAAAGATTATGGCAAGAAAAAAGATTATATTCACCCTTTGCCAACGGCTGAAGTGAATGAGATTGTCTCGGATCTCATACGCCTGCAATTCATTCCCCCGACAATATAACTTGCTTTGTTTAGGGAGCTCCAGCGGTACATTCTAGTCAATCAAATACTATCTACGCCACCGTATTCTTGGAGGTGGCCGCAACCGGGTCGGCCTTCTCTTTCTTGTACCTCACCGCCGCCGCCACAAAGTCCCGGAACAACGGGTGCGCCTTGGTCGGCCGCGACTTCAACTCGGGATGGAACTGCACCCCCACAAACCAGAGATGGTCGGGCGCCTCGATAATCTCCACCAGCTTGCCGTCGGGCGAAATCCCGGTCAGCTTCAGCCCGGCAAAGGTCAGCATCTCGCGGTAATCGTTGTTCAGCTCGTACCGGTGGCGATGCCGTTCGGAAATCTCGCCGGCGCCATAGGCCTTGAAGGCAAAGCTGTTCGGGTCGAGCACCGCCGGGTAGGTCCCCAGCCGCATCGAGCCGCCCAGGTCGGTGATCTTCTCCTGATCGGCCATAAGATGAATGACCGGATGCTTCAGGTCGCGGTAGAATTCATAGCTGTGAGCATCTTCCAGGCCGCAGACGTCGCGGGCATATTCGATCACCGCACACTGCATGCCGAGGCAGATTCCCAGAAACGGTATCTTGTTCTCGCGGACATAGCGGATCGACTCGATCTTCCCCTCCACCCCCCGTTCGCCGAACCCGCCGGGGATCAACAGGCCGTCGACGTCGCCGATGAACTTGGCGGCGCCATCCTGCTTGATATCCTCGGACGACACCCAGACCAGGTCGACGCGGGTGTTGTTCTCGCCGCCCGCATGCGCGAACGACTCGATGATCGATTTGTAAGCATCCTTGAGGTGCACATACTTGCCGCAGATGGCGATCTTGATCCGATTCGAGGGGGCCTTGATGCGATAAACCAGCTCCTCCCATTCGGTCAGGTCGGGCGGCGGGGCGTCGATGGCCAGATGCGAGATCACCAGGTCGGAAAATCCCTGCTGCTCAAATTTCAAAGGAACTTCATAGATAGTGCTGACGTCGATCGCCTCGATGACGTTTTTGCTGGGAACCGAGCAGAACAGGCCGATTTTCTTGCGGATCGATTCCTCCAGCGCCTTGGCCGTGCGGCAGAGGAGTATCTGCGGCTGAATACCGATCTCCCGCAGCGATTTGACCGAGTGTTGCGTCGGCTTGGTCTTCAGCTCGCCGGCGGCATCGACATAGGGAACCATCGTCAGGTGGATATACAGGGTGTTGTGCTCCCCCTCGTCCAGCCCCATCTGACGGATCGCCTCCAGAAACGGCAGCGACTCGATGTCGCCGACGGTGCCGCCGATTTCGGAGATGATGACGTCGACCTTGCCGTTGATCGTCTCCAGCCTCTTGATTGCCTTCTTGATCTCCTCGGTGACGTGCGGAATCACCTGCACCGTGGCGCCGAGGTAATCGCCGCGCCGTTCGCGGGTGATGATGGTATGATAAATCTGCCCGGCGGTGACGTTGTTGTCACAGGTCATCGACTGGTCCAGAAACCGTTCATAGTGCCCCAGATCGAGATCGGTTTCGGAGCCGTCGTCCAGGACATATACCTCCCCGTGCTGGAAAGGATTCATCGTCCCCGGGTCGACGTTCAGATATGGGTCCAGCTTCATGATATTCACCGACAGGCCCCGCTTCTTGAGCAACAACCCCAACGAAGCCGAGGCGATCCCCTTGCCCAGCGAGGAGACGACGCCGCCCGTGATGAATACGTATTTGGTCTTCTTGTCCGCCACGTCCCTATCCTGCCTTCGCTATAATAGTCATCATGTTGTCAAAGCATCTTTGCTGTCGACCGTCACCACGGGGCAGCGCGTGAGAAAGACCCGCAGCGTCCGGCCGTTTTCCAAAATACGCAATTGCTCCAGCGACTCGGCCGTCTCGGCGCGGCTGCGCGGCCAGGCGATATACTCCGCCAGCGCCTTGCGCCGGAAAAAATAAACGCCGATATGCTCCAGAAAAGGATACGCATCAACCGCCCGTCCCGAGGGGCGATGTTTCAGATACGGAATCGGATATCGGGAAAACCAGCAGGCGTCGCAGGCGTCGTTGACCACCGCCTTGACCACGTTGGGATCGTACAGCTTCCATTTCCAATCGCGGCCATCGATTTTCCGGGCCAACGTGGCAAAGGCAATAGTCTTATCAGCCAGCATCGCGGCGATCACCCGGTCCAGAACGGCCCCGGTCAGTCCCAGGTTGTCCCCCTGGATGTTGACGACGAGGTCAGCCCGCAGGTCGGCCATCGCCTCGGCCACCCGTTCAGTGCCGTTGCGCGGGCGGGATGAGGTCAATAGCACTGCTCCTCCAAAGGCGGTCACCGCCCGTCCTATTTCGACCGAATCGGTGGCGACAAACAGCCGGTCGACCAGCCGGGCTTTTCCGGCCGCCTTCCAGGGATGATAGATGAGGGGTTGGCCGTCGATAGGGTGAAGCGCCTTCCGGGGAAATCGCCGGCTTCCCAGCCGGGCCGGAATTATGGCCACCACCCGAGCCATGGTCAAATTACTCGCGGTGCCATGAAGCGCCTGCCGTCGGTCGGCGAAACGTTTCGCCACGCCTCGGGATCATCATGTCCGAGAATCATCGGAGGCGATTCGGAAAAGAAGCGCGGTAACTTTTCGGTGGCAAGATTCAGCCTGGCCGGCTCGATGATATGACCAGCGATACTATTCGCTATCGGCATATGTGTAGTTATCAAAAACCTCCGGGGGTGTCAAGTAAAAATAAAAACAGCAGCGATAACCGCCGATGGCGGCGCCGGCGGCTGAACTCGCCTGGAAATCAACCGATAACAGTAATGGTGCTTCGTCGATACCGGAGCGATTTATCAGAGGGCAACCATGTCGGAGCAAGCCTTCGAAGAGCGGGACAGGCAAAAGCGGGCGCCAGAAATTCCGCTGCGCCCACTGGTCCAAAACCAAGATCAGTTGTTAGTCGTTGGCCGCGAGGTGGATCACCATTTCAGCCGACTCCTCAGGCGTCTGAGACGAGCCTATACCATCGACCGGGCGTCGTTGGCGTTTCACAACCATCAGACCGGGCGGATGCAGGTCACGCACCTGTACGACCGCGGGGTGATCAAAAGCGGTGTTACCCTGAACTTTGCGGCCGACCGATCGGTCATGTATCAGGTTTTGCAGCATGGTTTTCCGGTCGCCGACAACTTCCCCGAACGGATCTCCGGCAATATCATTGAAACCAAAATTCTCCTGACGCCGGCCGTCCGGTCGGTTCTGATCATCCCCCTGATAGCCGGCCTGACGAGACTGGGGGTGGCCAGTCTGGCGTCGCAACAGGAAGCGGCCTTTGGCCTCTATTTCGAGGGTATCGGGACCAAGGCGATAGCCGCCTTTATCGAGCAGATCGCCCGCAGGCTGCAACCCGCCGCCGTCTAGAACCGGGGCCTGACGATCAACCCGCCCCGCGCCGCAGGTCCCTTTTTATCCGATGAGTATCCCGCAAATGCTGCTCGTACGTGGTATTGAAGATATGGCGTCCGGTACCGTCAGCCACAAAATAGAGGTAACCGGTCTGCTCCGGATACAGCACGGCCCGGATGGCATTCATACCGGGGGAACAGATCGGCGTGGGAGGCAAACCGTTATGCAAATAGGTGTTGTACCGTGAGGGAAACTTATAGTCCCGCTGGAGCAGCTTCCGATTCAGTTCCCCCATGCCGTAAATGACGGTCGGATCGGCCTGCAATTTCATTCCCTTGCGAAGGCGGTTGTAATAGACTGACGCAATCCGCGGCAATTCATCCGCCGCCATGCCCTCCCATTCCACGATGGAAGCCATGGTTAATAGCTTATCCAGCGAATACCCCATGGCCGCACCCCGCGCCACCAGGGTATCGGGCAGTTCCGCGAAGAGGACCCGGACCATGGCGTGCAGCGCCTCGGAGGCCGGTATGCCCCAGCGGAAGTTGTAGGTGCTGGGAAAGAGATACCCCTCGGCATATCCGGCCGTCACCCCCATTCGGGCCAAAAATAGGGAATCATGGACCAGGCTGTCGAAGGCGGCCCGATCAGCGCCGCATTTTTGGCTGAGCAGGGTGCCGATCCTTCTCAGGGTGTACCCCTCGGGAATGGTGACGGTGATGATGGCTATGTCACCCGTCCAGAGCTTGCGCAATACGCCATAATTGGAAAGCGGAGAGGAGAAATCGTACCGGCCGGGGATTACCTGGCGATCGACGCCGGTCAGGATAGCCACCTTGGAAAAAAGCCAGGGAGAAGCGATGATCTGGCGGTTCTTGAGGTCAACGACTACTTTATAAAATGGTTCTCCCGGCTCCACCACGACCATGGCCGGGGCGATTGGGTGGGCGCCGAACAGCCACCAGCCGAACAGGATCAGCAGCACGAATGCCGCCAATCCCAAGTAAGATAAAAATTTAAGAAGCCGCCTAATCATGGCGGACCGCCTTTTCGAGGGCCCGCATGGCCAGCGACAACGGCCACAGGAGGATCATCAGGCCGCTCCAAAGCAGGTAGTGCAGGGCGGCACGCCAGCCGGCGCGGTACCTGATTGGCGCAGACGGCGCGACGGGCCGATCCACGTCCGAGGTCGTCATCTTATCTCCCGGGTGCTATCCATCTGCCGCCGATCAAGAAACGATTGCAGAATAATGGCCGCCGATATCCGGTCGAGCTTATCCTTGTTCCCCTTGGTCTTCTTGCCGTGGGCATGCAGAATCGTCAGGGCCTGATGAGAACTGAGCCGCTCGTCTTCCAGATAAACGGGAACGGCGCAGGAACCCCGGAGCCGCTCGGCGAAAGCCTCCACCTCGAGGGTGCTGTCCGAGGATTGGCCCGACATGGAAATCGGCCAGCCGAGGACGATGCCGTCGACCTGGTGTTCTCTCACCGCCGCCAGAATCTTCTCCAGGGCCTCGCGGTAACCGGTCACGGTGATGGTCGCCAGCGGCCGCGCAATCAGCCCGCTGGGGTCGGACAGGGCCAAACCGACCCGCCGCCGTCCCAGGTCAATCCCCAAAAAACGCGCCTCTTCCACAGGGTAAATGGTAGGGAAAACCTCATCGCCTGTCAACCGCCATTGTCGGCGGCAATAATCGGAGCGGGCCCAAAAAAAGACCCCGCCTTCGGAAGAAGGCGGGGTCAGGCATTTCTCAGAACCAGAAGTCAGAACCGTGAAGGTCC
>CAZPEV010000112.1:0-11312 GCA_964585635.1 uncultured Ignavibacteriales bacterium | reverse complement strand
TACCTTCTATCGCTACTGGATCTGCCTTGATCGGATCGGCGACAGTTGCATAAATTGGATCGATACGACCGAGCAGTACGCGGAATCGATCTGGATTGAGCCGGCCAATCCCTGGTCCACGCTTGACACGGCCCTGGTGCATTTCGAAAGCGGCCTGCTGCAGGTGCTTCCGACTTGTTTGGGCGAGTGCGGGGACGGCAACAATGATGGAACCATCAACATCGGCGACGCCGTCTATTTGGTCAATTATATCTTCAAAGGCGGACCGCGACCGTGCCGGGATAAATGCACCGACGCCAATAGGGACTATCAAATCAATGTGGGCGATGCCATCTATCTGATCAATCGCATCTTCAAGGGCGGCCCGGCGCCTGATTGCGAACCCTAAGCGGTTTCGCCACGCATCGTGCCTGGCTTGATCGAATAAGCATTCTTCAGCAAACATAAAACGGGACGGCTGCGCGGCCGTCCCGTTGTCATTCAGGTTGGGATTTGCAGACACTGCCCGGAAGGACCCCGGCGGTTGCCGGAGAACCTCTGCGGCAGTTGCAATCGTTACTTCAACAACACCATCTTTCTCTCCGTCGAGAACGCCCCTGCCGCCATGCGGTAGATATATATCCCGCTGGCGACCGGCCGGCCCAGATCATCGGTCCCGTTCCACTGCACGGAGTGGATGCCGGCCGATTCCTGGGCGTCAAATGCTGTCGCCACCATCTGGCCCAGCACGTTAGTGATTTCGATCTTCACGTGTGACGCCTGCGGCAATTCGTAGATGATGGTTGTCCCGGCGTTGAACGGATTAGGATAGTTCTGATGCAGGGCGAAGTCTTTTGGAAGAACCGACTGAGCCTCCGTCTTGACCGCCAGCAGGTTGCCCTGATAATCGGACAATTGCGCGTCGGTCAGCCTGATCGTGCCGTTGCCGTGAATCGGGATGACGAAGATATTCTCGGCTCCGGCCGGGACGGCCACGCCTTTCTCGAGGCTGTAGACCAGAACCTTGAGCAGGCCCTTGTCGTTGCCGTATTTCAACGACATAGCGGAGGCGCCGTTGATCAGCTGCGGCTCGCCGACTTCCAGGCCGGAATACTCGAAGACGAAATAGCCGGCCCCGATATCCGTCGGAGAGGTTGCGGAAACGCCGACCGCGGAATGATTGACCTGGGCATTGACCGAAGCCTCGACCGCATAGGGCATCGGCTTCGGGAAGGGCGAGGCGTCGCCGGTGATGATCCGAACAATATATACCAGGTCGGCCACCGATAGGGCGATGCCGTCGGCATTGACATCGGAGGCGGCGATGGAAGCCTCCGCGTGGTTCTCGAACGCCACTGGACCTAGAATGAAGTAATTGGTGTACATGACGGCATCAGCCACCTCGTTGGCCAATCCGTTGCAGTTGATATCCCCTCGCGCGTCGATAGCCGTATCCGGAATGATATCAATTCCGCCATTGACGAACTCGGGGCAACGCTCGGCCGTCGGCTTGTTCGGGTTAGGATTCAAGCAATCGTCGGGCGTTCCGACGAATGGTATGCGGGCATTCTTTGGATATTGAACATCGTCTTCTTCGTCCCATATCACGTTTCCTTCGAAATCGTAAATGGCTCGATCGATGTACAAAGTCCCGCCGTCGACGCTCGATATGCTGTTGTCGCCGCAGTCACCCCAGAAGAACTTAATCGGAATGTACTGGCCGTTGAAAGTCCGGTCATTGGTGACCAAAAACGTCATGACGGCTAGCTCATGCGGGTCGCAATCGGGAGGGCTGTAGCAGGACGGATGATTGGGTCCGTTGTTGGTTTCCGCCAGCCCGATTAGGCGCAAGAGGCCGGACGGACAGGCGTCCCCACAGTTGCCATCGGCGCCATAGCGATAGGTGAAGTATTCCCAATCGCAGTCTTTCAGCAACTGGCCCTGCTCCGCCTTGGTAAGCACAAGGGCCGCCGCATCATAGGCAATCAGAAAATCAAAACCACCCATCTCGAAAAGGCTGCCCTCAGTAGTAATCGAGACGTTCTGGAAATGGCCCTGCAAGGTGCCGTGTGTTTTTTCAATTGTAATGATCGGACACGGAGGGGCACCTACAAGGATATCAAGCGATACCCCACCATCGATGTCGTTGGAAATCTGTGTCACATCGCAACGAAATGTCTCCTTCTCCTGACATTGAAATTCGGGCAATACGGAAATTTCGACAGCGAAAATACTCGATTCATCCGGACCCATTGGTATGTTTGACATGATTGCCGAGGGTTCGACTACTCGAATTACCGAATCTCCGACTATCTGAATGCCGGTTCCATTTCCGCCATGGCTCAGCCATCGCTCAAACAATTCGTGGCGGAAGTGGGCATAAACCTGGCCATACGCCAGGAAAGAGCTGTCTCCCTCCGGAGCAGGCAGTTGAAAGGCCAGACTCACGATGGCAGCCGTGTCATGTATATTGTGGACGATATATGGTTGTGGAGATGGCGATTTCTTCTTGCTATCCACAACATTGAAATTCCTCCACGCGATGTTGTTATTGTTTCTGACGTTCTGACATATGTCATTTCCCTCAGGATATGTCATGCCATAGGGTGACGCCGTATTGGTCTCAATGCGAGCCAACAGACAGAAGTGTAGATTATCTGCTGGGAACCAAGTGAAACATGCAAAATCCTCAGGATGTGGCACCGTATTCCAAAGAAAGTGAAAGAATTCGCTTTTGCCCGCCGGTACGGTTATAGACATGGGCGCCGAACCAAGCTGGTCCCCATACAAGACATAAGGGCAGTCGATGGGATTACCGAAGGTCCCCAATGGGGGTTTATAATTAACCCATTGCGTCGGCCAACTCAATCCGGTTGAGGCCTTAGCCCAGTATACAAACAGTCTTCCGCTCCCGTCTATAACGCCCCTGTTCGTCACTTTGACATGCACATAAGTATTATTGCCGTAAACGGGGTCCACCATTGTCTCGGTCTTATCATACTGATTTGGATTAGTCCAGATTTCCGGAGAACGCCACACCTGCGAATAGGAATTCGGCTCCGTACCATCATCCGCCAGGTTGTCCCTTATGAATAAATCCGGTCCGATGTAACTCCACCATGTTCCCCAACGATCATCGTTGGCAGCCGGACCAACATCAGCGGCAGCGTACTCCTGAATGGTCCAGAAACTAATGTCATCTGTCGGGTCGACGACGGTGGCGCTGAAATCCCCCCAGCGTACAGATGGTCCGCTGAATTTTTTCACATAGGAATCTTCACCTACCTTCATCACCGTTATAGGCTCCATTGTATTGAGAGGAGTTTGATTCGCCAGACGGCCGGTATAGACCGCTTCAGCAAACAGGTTGGCCGACGATCGAGTGAACCCGATTAAGGCGTCATCGTTGGCATTGGCAGTAATGCTGGGGAAGAAATGATGGACGCCACTACCGCCGTCAATGAACCCCGATTGGAATATTGGTTTGGAGGATATTGCCAGCGGATCAAGCTCATACCAGAAAACTGCAGTTCGAGTTGAAGTCCCTGTGGCCGGCAGACCACCACTGTGAGTACACCAAATGTGGCCATTGCGGAAAACCGCATTAAGCATGCGGGGGTCATTGGTGGCAATTTCGGTCGTCGTACCCGGTTGCGAGGCCTTGATCTGAGTAAAATTGAAGTTGTTTACCACCTGAAACAGCCCGTTTCCTGGTCCAGTTGCTTTCCAGACCGGCGCAGAGCCGGTACCGGAAATTTCGGAGATGCGGAGCATGAATTTCCCACCACTCATCCAACCGCTATTGTCTACAATATATAATTTCGGTTCGCTGCCAAAGGTATGGCAAACACGAAGACTAAATCCGTCACCGTTGTTTGGATTATCAAATCCCGTTGCGAAACGCGTAACGGTGAGGGTGCCAGCAAGAGCACCAGTCTTATCAATAACCCACATGGCGGCGCCGGAAAATGCATCTGCGGCAACGGTGAACATATTATTTGTTATTGCAATCCAGGTATTGTTAAAGCCGATATCAGGATAATCGGCCCAGTTTACATCAGTTGGGTCGGCATCAATTCTGAACCATTTCCATGGCCCGGTCGGATCACCTGTATCGCTGATGGCAAATAATACGGACGATGCGGCGCTTTGGCGGTCAGAATCACATGTCGCATACCATCTATTCGTGCTCTGATCATATATTATGTGGGGGTCGTAAAATCCTGTTGCTCCTGTCGGACTCCAGAAGGCCGCTAGGCTGACCGTACTGATAATATTTCCGGACTTATTATGAATCCGGACCTGGCTGTTGAGCATTGTCATGACATGATTCAATCCCACCGCGCCATGCGTGTCGGGGGGGATTACCGTATTGTTATCGGCCAGAGCCTGGAAACCATTTCCGGTGGGAGAAGCCTTGAGGCCCGATTCCTGTTGATATCCTTTCGTATCGGTGGCATCGGAAGGGGTGGGTGGGGAGACGATACTTCCTACTTCCCTTGGCTTAGGCATTGGCATGAATGGAATGATTTGATATTCCTGATCTCCGCCCCGGGGCATTTGGGCATCAATTGCCACCAATTCATCCCATGTGGCGTGGCCGACTGGAGCGATTGTCATTGTCTGGCCTGTGCTTGCCAGCGCCGTATTGACGGTTGGTATTGTCAGTGAGGCAACAAGGGATAGAATACCTAGCACCCAACTGATCAGATGCCGCCTCTTCTGAAAAGAAAAGACGCAACCAATAGTGATGTACATTGTGTACCTCCTTATGTTGAATTCCTCTATATTCCCGTCATGACACAGGTGTTTCATATCTTTATGCACGAAAACCAAGAGCTAGCATCGCAGAAACCGCAGCCTTCTTAGATGGAGATTTCCGCCATTATGTTTATAACATTTTCGTATTGTTACCCTGGCCTCCTTCCTCCTCGGCGGAAGTCCTCGACTTCCGCTCCTGACCCATGGGTCGGCCGGGCCATGCTGGCGTTGAAGCCGCATGACCCGCTCAACCAAGTTGCCTCGATGTAACGCCAGGCCTACGCTGAAAAACCGGCGGCGAGAGGCAATTTTTGGATTACCGGCTTGCCCGCAAGCAACGGCTTCGTTTAGTAAAGATGTAATCGAACTTATGATGGTGACAATCGATGGTGTCCTGCCCTGCGCAAAAACGATATCATTATGTCCATTATTTGTCAAGTCATTTTTTGCCTCGCCTGAAAAATGTTCCGATTGACAGTCTATTCGCCGGTACACACCATGGCTGGAATATTGGGTAACAGCTTGTCATAACCCCTGTTCCGCCCCAACTCGAACGGGTTGCTTTAGGATAGGCATCTATGTGGGGCGGCAACCTCCCTTGAATCAGCCGGCTCTATGATGACCCCAACGGCTTGAAACATAGTCGATTATCGCCGCCGTCGTCGCCCCCTGTACTCATGGCTCGCAATGCAAGATTCGGAAGGTTGGGGTATTGCCTTTTCGCCCGCCTCGTTGTATACTGTAATCCTTTGCTAAGTAGGCAAAAAGGAATGCTGTTTGTCAACGCCAATAGATTGAGGTAACCACATGGTCGGAATCGTTGGATATGGGGCGCATATACCCCGCCACCGGATCAAGGTCGAGGAAATCGCCAAGGTCTGGGGCGCGGATGCCCCCAGCTACAAGAAAGGGCTGATGCTTCGCGAAAAGTCGGTGCCGACCCCGGATGTCGACACCATCACCCTTTCGGTCGAAGCCACCCGCAACGCGATTAAGCGGGCGCAGATCAATCCCAAAGATATCGGGGCCGTCTATGTCGGTTCCGAATCGCATCCGTATGCCGTCAAGCCGTCCGGGACGACCGTCGCCGAGGCGATCGGCGCCGTGCCGGACTGCCATTGTGCCGATTTTGAATTTGCCTGCAAGGCTGGCTCCGAGGCTATGTTTGTTTGTCTGGGGCTGGTCAAGTCGGGCTATGTCAAATATGCTCTGGCGGTCGGCGGCGACACTTCCCAGGGAGCTCCCGGGGACGCCCTCGAGTACTCGGCCTCGGCCGGAGCGGCGGCCTTCATCATGGGAACCAAGAATGTCATCGCCGAAGCGGTGACCACCCATTCCTTCATGACCGATACGCCCGATTTCTGGCGCCGCGAGCATGAGTTTTATCCCCAGCACGGCGGACGATTTACGGGCGAGCCGGCCTATTTTCGAACGGTTATGGGAGCGGCCAATGCCATCCTGAAAAAAGCCAAGATGAAACCGCAGGATTTCAAATACGTTGTCTTCCATCAGCCGAACGGCAAGTTCCCGCTTAGGGTCGGCGAGATGCTGGGCTTCACCAAACAGCAAATCGAACCGGGGTGGCTGGCGCCGCGGCTGGGTAACACCTATTCCGGCGCTTCCCCGATGGGGCTGACCTCCACCCTGGACGTCTCCAAGCCGGGTGACATGATTCTGATGGTCTCGTACGGCTCCGGTGCCGGGTCGGACGCTTTCGTGTGGCGGGTCACCGACCGGATCAATGAGGTGCGCGATCTGGCGGTCCACACGACCAAGCTGCTCGATGAGAACCTGACCTATGTCGATTACGGTACCTATGCCAAGTACCGCGGCAAAATCCTGAAGAATAAGTAGGAGGACATGACAATGAGAGACGTCGCCGTAGTCGGCATCGGAATCATGAAATGGGGCGAGCTGTGGGAAAAGTCGTTTCGCGACATCTTCACCGAGGCCGCCCTCAATGCCATCGATGACGCCGGTGTCGATCACATAGATTCCCTTCTGGTCGGATGTATGTCCGGCGGGTTGTTTGTCGGCCAGGAACATATCGGCGCCATCATGGCCGATTATCTGGGCCAGAAATCTATCGCCGCCGGGCGGGTGGAGTCGGCCTGCGCCTCCGGCGGATTGGCCTTCCGGCAAGCCTTTATCGAGGTGGCCTCGGGCATGTCCGATATCGTTATGGCCGGCGGGGTGGAGAAGATGACCGACGTGTCGGGCGATGGCGCTACCTATGCGCTGGCCACCGCCGCCGACCAGGACTATGAGGTATTCCACGGCGTCACCTTCCCCGGCCTCTATGCCATGATGGCTCGGCTGTATATGCAGAAATACAAAGTCACGCGTAGGATGCTGTCGGCAGTACCGTACAAGAGTCATCAGAACGGCGCCAAGAATCCGTACGCCCAGTATCCGTTCGCGATCAAGATCGAGGATGTGGAAAACGGCGTCCTGGTGGCCGACCCGCTGCATATTCTGGATTGTTCGCCGATCACCGACGGCGCCGCTGCCGTGATTCTGACCACGGTCGATATTGCCAGGAAAATGAAGAAGCCGATCGTCAAGGTCATCGGCTCCGGACTGGCGACCGACACTATCGCTCTGGCGCAGCGCCAGAATATGTGCTGGCTGAAATCGACCGAATTGGCCGGCCAGCGCGCCCTGAAGATGGCGGGGAAAAAGATCACCGATGTCAATCTGGTCGAAGTGCACGACTGCTTCTCGATCGCCGAGATTCTGGTCACCGAGGCGCTCGGCTTCTTCAAGCCGGGAGCCGCTGCCAAGGCGGCCGCCGACGGCCTGACCGCGCTGAACGGCAAGATTCCGGTCAATACCTCCGGCGGGCTGAAGGCCAAGGGCCACCCGGTCGGCGCCACCGGCATCGGGCAGGTGGTCGAAATTGTCAAGCAGTTGCGCGGCACGGCCGAGAACGGCCGCCAGGTGAAAAACGCCCGCGTCGGCATGACCCAGAACATGGGCGGGTCCGGCGCCTCGGCGGCGGTGCATATTATGGAGGTGGTCTGATGTTTCCCTCAAGAATATGGCGGGAATTCCCCCAACGGTACCGTCTCGAAGCGGCCGTCTGTAAAAAGTGCGGCCAGCGCTATTATCCGCCTCGCCTGATATGCGCCGAATGCGGCGGTCGCAAGTTCGAGACCTATGTCCTTCCCGAAGAAGCAACCCTGGAGACATACACCGTCATCCGGGTCGGTCCATCGCAGTTTTCCGACCAGGCGCCATACGCCATCGGCATTGCCCGATTCGACGACGGCCTGCGGATGATGGCGCAGATCGCCGACTGCGATCTGGAAAAGCTCGCGACCGGCATGAAACTCCGCCTGGAGTTCCGCAAGATACAGGCCCATGAGCATCATGGCGTGCTGAGCTACGGACACAAGTTCGTTCCAAAATGGTATTAGGCGATCCCGGGGGCCGCTGATGCGGCCCCCGGGCGTGCTGACCGGCGGGGATGATCGGTTTGGTTAAATCGGCGGAAGGGGCTGCCGGCGCCGGTAAACGCCGGGGGCGGAGGAATAAGATCGCTGAAGATCGGCTCGCAGGGGATAATGTTGGCATCAATAATGCCAAAATTATGACAACCATGCAACGCGACAGGTAGCCATGTTCAGAATCGAATCGAAAATCGACACCAAGTCGACCGAGTTCAAAGAGAATGATCGTCTGAATCGGGAGGCGTCTCAGCGCTACAAGGAGCGCCTCGCGGTCATCAAGCAGGGCGGCCCCGAAAAGGCGCGCAAGCTTCACACCGATCGAGGCAAAATCCTCCCGCGCGAGCGGCTGGAGCGGCTTCTTGACCAGAACACGCCGTTTCTGGAGTTGTCCTCGCTGGCCGCCTATGGTCTATATGACAACGAAGCCCCGGCCTCAGGCATGATCACCGGCATCGGGGTCGTCCATGGCCGCGAGGTCATGGTCGTGGTCAACGACGCCACCGTCAAGGGGGGAACCTATTTCCCGGAGACGATCAAGAAGCATATTCGCGCGCAGGACATCGCCCTTGAAAACAAGCTCCCCTGCATCTACCTCGTCGACTCGGGCGGAATATTCCTGCCGATGCAGGCCGGCGTGTTTCCCGACAAGGAGCATTTCGGGCACGTCTTCTTTAATCAGGCCCGGATGTCCGCGCAGCGCATCCCGCAGATCGCTGTCGTGCTGGGATCGTGCACGGCGGGCGGCGCCTATGTGCCGGCCATGTCGGATGAGGCCGTCATCGTCCGTAAGCAGGGAACGATCTTTATCGGCGGGCCGCCGCTGGTGAAGGCTGCCACCGGGGAAGAGGTCTCGGCCGAAGATCTGGGGGGGGCCGACGTGCACTGCCGCATTTCCGGCGTCGCCGACCATTACGCCCAAAACGACGCCCATGCCATTGCCATCACCCGTAACATCGTCGAGAACCTGGAGAGACAGCACAAATTCCCAATCGATATCGCCGAACCGGAAGAGCCCCATTATGACCCCGAAGAACTGTTTGGGGTCGTCCCCAATGACATCCGCCGCCCCTACGACGTCCGCGAGGTCATCGCCCGGCTGGTGGACGGTTCGCGCTTCCAGGAGTTCAAGGAGCTGTACGGCATCACCCTCGTCACCGGTTTTGCCCGGATCCTGGGCTATCCGGTCGGCATCATCGGCAACAACGGCATCCTGTTCAGCGAGTCATCATTGAAAGGGGCTCACTTTATCGAGCTGTGCTGCCTGCGGAAGATTCCCCTGGTCTTCCTGCAAAACATCACCGGCTTTATCGTCGGCAAGCAATATGAGCACGGCGGCATCGCCCGCGATGGCGCCAAGTTCGTTCACGCTGTCGCCAACGCCCAGGTGCCCAAGTTCACGGTCATCATCGGCGGCTCCTACGGCGCCGGTAACTACGCCATGTGCGGCCGCGGGTACGAACCGACCCTCATGTGGATGTGGCCTATGTCCAAAATCGGGGTCATGGGCGGCGAGCAGGCTGCCGGCGTGCTGGCCGATGTCAAAGTCGCGCAAATGGCCCGTCAGGGAATCAAGGTTACTGACGAGCAAATCAAGGCGATCAAACAACCGATTCTCGACCAATATGAATACGAATCCTCCCCCTACTTCGCCACCGCGCGCCTGTGGGACGACGGTATCATCGACATGACGGAAACCCGCCAGGCCCTGGCGCTGGGGATCGCCATGTCGCTCAATCGCCATATTCCGGACCATAACTTCGGCGTCTTTAGAATGTAGGATAAGGAAGGCCATGGCATATACGACCGTGTCAGTGATAAAGGATGGCCCTGTGGCCCGGGTCAGCTTCTGCCGCCCCGAAATCCACAACGCCTTCAACGATACTCTGATCTATGAATTGACCGACGTCTTCGCCGCGTTGAACGCCGACCGATCGCTGCGCGTAATCGTGCTGACCGGCGAGGGGAAATCGTTCTGCGCCGGCGCCGACCTCAACTGGATGCGCCGCGTCAAGGACTATAGCTTCGAAAAGAACCTGGAGGAGGCCCTGGCGCTGGCCAACCTCTTCTATCTGATCTATACGACACCGCTGCCGGTCATCGGCCGGATCAACGGCGCCGCCATCGGCGGTGGGACCGGCTTTGTTTCCGTATGCGATATCGCCGTCGCCGCCGAATCGGCCAAATTCTCCTTTTCCGAGGTCAAGATCGGCGTCGTGCCGGCCTGCATCGGGCCGTATGTCATCCGCAAGATCGGCGAGGGGAAGGCCCGCGAATTTTTCATCTCCGGCGAACGGCTCACCGCCGCCGAGGCCCTCCGCATCGGACTGGTCAACCGCCTCTATCCCGATGCCCAACTCGATCTGGAAGTCAACAAACTGGTGGCAACCGTGCTGTCCTCCGGACCCCATGCCATAACCATGGCCAAAGAACTGATTTCGAACCTTCCCCTGATGACCCCCGAGCAATTCAAGCCGTACACCGCTGAGATGATCGCGCGCCTGCGAAAATCGGATGAGGGTCAGGAGGGGATGGAGGCCTTCTTGAACAAACGCAAACCAAACTGGGTGATTGAATAACCATGCCGCAGCTATTCAACAAGGTGCTGATCGCCAATCGCGGCGAAATCGCCGTCCGGGTGATCCGGGCTTGCCGCACGCTGGGAATCAAGACCGTCACGGTCTATTCCACCGCCGATAAGTATGCCGTCCACGCTCTGATGGGCGATGAAAGCTACGAAATCGGCCCGCCGCCGCCGCTGGAATCATATCTGAATATCGACCGCATCATCGAAACCGCCAAGACCGCCGGCGCCGATGCGATTCATCCCGGATATGGCTTCCTGGCGGAAAATCCCCGTTTCTCGCAGGCCTGTCGCGACCATGGCCTCGTCTTCATAGGGCCGTCGCCGGATGCGATCCTGCTGATGGGAAACAAGGTCGAATCGCGCATCAAGATGGCCGGCGCCGGCGTGCCGCTGATCCCCGGCATGAAGGCCGCCGGAAACCATATCGACGAATTCCAAAAAGTCGCCGATGAGGCCGGCTATCCGGTTCTGATCAAAGCCGCGGCCGGCGGTGGCGGCAAAGGGATGCGCGTTGCCCGCAATGAAAAAGAACTGAT
>CAZPEV010000111.1:0-11323 GCA_964585635.1 uncultured Ignavibacteriales bacterium | reverse complement strand
GCATCGGTTTCACCTCTCGCCAACCGTCAAACCACTTGTGCGCGGTCGGACGTCCCCGTCCGCCGCAAAGAGTTTCCCTACGACAGGTAGGTCCGGGGTGAGGACGCTCACCCCTCGGCGCAAATCAACTTTCCCCGGAGACGCAAACTGTTTAGATTACCGCATGACTGAACCGGCGACATGGCCCAAACTACGGCAGGATCTGGTCGTCTCGCAGCAGCAAAGCGACGGGACTACCTACTATGTCCTCAAAGACCCGATCACCTTCCGCTATTTCCGCCTGCGCGAACCGGAATATTTCATCATCCGCCAATTCGACGGCGCCACCGACTACGACACCATCGCCGCCCGCCTGCAAGACCAATTCGGCCTCACCGTCCCCCCCGACGCCGTCCGCCAATTCGCCGACAAGCTCGACTCGCTGTTCTTCCTGGATGGCACCAGGGCCGAGTACGAAATCTCTTCCGGCCGCTATCGGGGCCGCACCTCGCCCTCGCTCCTGTCGCGCCTTTTGTTCATCAAGCTGAAAGCGTTCAATCCCCGGAAGCTGCTGGCGACACTCCTTCCCCCGCTTCGCTTTCTCTTCCGTCCCTGGAGCGTCACCGTGATGATCCTGTTCGTGCTGGCCGGCTTTTGGATCTATTCGGCCAACCTCAGCTATCTCCGGTTCAACGCTGCCGACCTGTTCACCCTCAGCTCGATTTTGACCATCATCATTTCTCTGGCCCTGATCATTGTCGTGCATGAGTTCGCCCATGCCCTCACCTGCACCTACCATGGCGGCCAGGTACGTGAGATGGGCTTCTTGCTCCTCTACTTTCAACCCTGCTTCTATGCCAATCTGTCCGACTCCTGGATGTTTCCGCGCAAATCGGCGCGGCTGGCGGTTATCTGGGCCGGGCTGTTCTTCCAGATGGTGCTGTTTGCCGCCGCCGTCTTCGGCTGGCGGGTCACCGTCATCGGCACGACCGTCAACCAGCTCTTCTGGCTGACCGCCAACGTCTGCCTCCTGACGCTGCTCTTCAACCTTAATCCTTTGATCAAGCTGGATGGATACTACCTCCTTTCCGAAATGATCAATATCCCCAACCTGCGCCGCCGCTCCTTCGGTTATCTGGCGTCGGTCATCACGCGCAGCATCGGCGTCGTCGACGACCTCCCCGACATTTCCCCCCGCGAGCGGCGCCTCTCGTGGACCTATGTCGTCCTGGCCGGCCTCTTCAGCGCCTTCCTGATCGGTTATATGATCGTCGCCGTCTACCACTTTCTGGTGAGCGGCCTTGGCGCCGTGGGATTTGTCTTGTTTTTGATTCTACTGATTCTTATCTTCAAAACACCCTTGGCGCGCACAGGACGGTTTATCACCGATCGTGAGGTCGTACGAGCCTTGTTTACCAAGCCACGCAATCTGATTCTCGGCCCTCTCATCATCATCGCGCTGGTGCTGCTGCTGTTTATCGTTCCCTTCCCCCGGAGCGTCGGCGGCGACATCATCGTACGCCCCCTGGCTGAATATGCCATCACGCTGGTCTCGGAGCAGGGGCGGTTGGAGTCCAGCCTGCGCGAAGGCGGCCGTTCCCGCCGCTACCACACCGAGCAGATTCAACTCTCGACCGGCGATCTGGCGGTGCTGAAGCTGACCCCGCTGGTCGCCGAGGGTGACACCGTCCGCCGGGGTGACACCCTGGCCGCGATAACCTCGACCCAGGTCTCGACCGGCCTGACCGGGGCCCGCTCGGAATTGGAGCGGTTGCACGGCGAGCTGGCGCTGGCGCAATCGCCCCCCAAACCGGAAGCCGTCGCCGCCGCTCAGGCCGAGGTCAACGCCGCCCAAACCGACATGGAGCAGCGGAAAAAAGATATCGATCGATACCAGTCGCTGTACGAAAAGAAACTCATCTCCAAACAACAACTGGAGCAGTACCAGTCCGACTTTGATATCGCCCAGTCGCACCTCAAGGAAGCCAAGTCCCGCCTGAAACTGCTGGAATCCCCCCCGAAAAAAGAGGAAGTTGCCATCCTCAGATCGAGAATCGCCACCCAGGAGGCCAACCTCAGCTACCTGGCCTCGCAGCAGGCGGCGCAGGTCATCGTCTGCCCCATCGATGGCGAGGTGGTCGCGGTCTACCGCAATGACCTCTTGATCAAAGTGGCTGCCATGAACATGGTCGAGGTGGCCATTCCCATCACCGACAACTACCTGGAGTTCGTTCAACCGGATGCCGACGTGCGCGTCAAGGTCCGAACTTTCTCGGATCAGCTCTTCCGGGGCACGGTCGTCCATATCGCCCGTTCTGCCGCCGAGGCGCACTTCCCCGATTCGCGCGCCCGCTTCGATGTGTTCGCCGTGCTGAGCAACAAGGACCGGCTCCTGCGCGATGGCATGAGCGGGTATGCCAAGGTGTCGTGCGGGAGCGCGTCGCTGGTCGCATTGGCCGCCGAACGGATAAAATCGTTTCTTCGAGTGGAATTCTGGTCATGGTGGTAAGCTATATTAACTTGTTGTCAAACAACGTCATAACGCCCGTCGACAGGGTCGGGCAATAACCTTTATTCAATAAAATTCCTGAAACCCCTTGACAGGCTGGAGTTTTTAATTATCATTCCATAGAATGGAATAGTATGTCACACGGATGTGACTTGCGGAGCACAGTGATTTTCATCGAGGCAAGACACATAACGCGTAACGACGTGTGATGATACCTGATCGCCGTGATGGTGAACAGGCCAGTCTTATACTATAAGGAGGTGAGCGCTTGATTTACAGACTGTGTGTTGAGGAGCTGGAAGAGAAGGTCGCCCCAATGGGCTTCAGCCTGGGTGGCCAGCAGAGACCCGGTGGGGGTTGATCCTTCTCCCCTATCTCCAGTAAGTTTTTCAGGGGCTGCCGACGGCGGCCCCTTTTCGTTTTCCCATATGCGCCTGAAGGGTGCGAACGCGACCCAAGAGGTCACTGATGCTTGCATCCCGATAGAGTCCCGCCAGGCGTTGCGGGTTCTTGGCTTTGGCCGCAATCCGCTTGAGGATTTCCAGCGCCTGCTGGGCCGCGCGGAATGACCCCTCGACATCGTCGCGCGCAAAGGCGACGTCGGAAAGAAGGGCTGCCGCCTGCCACTGCTCCGGCAGCAAGCCAAGCGCCACCGCCGCACTCTGCGCCTTTCGTCCCTGGTCGAGAGCCATGGCCGGCTCATCACGCAACAGGGCGCGCCGGCCCATGGCCAGGTAGAATCGCGCCTGTTCGATATCCTCGTTTTCCCCGGAGAAGAACTCCGTCGCGCGCGCCAACGTATCACCCTCAATATCTCTCAAGCCGGCCCGATTATGGTGCTCAAGGATTGTCAACGACAAATACGCCGCCTCACGCGGATTATGCACATCGCCCAGCAGCCGTTCGGCCTGCGCCAGATATTGCCTCTCGCCGGTCAGAGTCAGGCGCAGCAAGGCAATATGAAACAGGGCTCCCTTGTCCCCCAGCGCCTCGGCCGCCGCCTGCGCCTTCATCATGTACGGCGCCGCCGATTCATATTCCCGAAGCGACACGTGAAGACGGGCGAGATTTAGGTAGCATGATAATTGCACCGAGCGGTTGTCTTTTCGGTCAGCCAGATCCAGCGCCTTAGTCAGTTTGTCTTCGGCGTCGCCATAATATCCCATCCGCCGCAGGAGTTGGCCGGTCAACTGCAGAACCGTACTCTGATGCGACTCGTTGCCGAGCCGTCCGGCCAGGTCATCTCCTTCCTTTAGATATTGCAGCGCGCTGCTGAGACGACCCGCCTGTATCATCGCTTCCGCCAGATTTTCGATATTCAATAAGACCTCGGTCTGGGCGCCGATCCGCCGGTTGTACGACAGCGAGCACTGAAAGGCGTCCGCGGCCGACGCCGTCATCCCGGCCATATGACTGACCACGCCGAGGTTGTTATGGCTGCGGGCGATTTCGGCCAGATTCCCCAGACGTTCGGTCATCTCCAGCGATCGCTTGAAATTGGCAATGGCATCGTCAAACCGCGCCTGGACGGCGTAAATCGTGCCGATGTTGTTAAGGGTCGAAGCGATATCCTTGTCCGACTGCAATTGGGTTTGAATCTCGAGCGCCTGCAGGTAATAATCGCGGGCCTGATCGAGATTGCCGGCCACCCAGGAGATGTTGCCCAGATTGTTCAGCGTATGCGAGACTCCCAGGGAATCGTCCAGTCGGCGACAAATGTCCAACGCCCTGCGCAGAATGTCGATCCCGGCATGATAGTCGGCCATCGCTTTGTACACGTCGCCCAATTCCTTGCAAGCCTGCGCCAGGAGGCTTTCCGGACCGTGCGACTCCGCCAGGTCGATGACCTCTTTATACAAACGGTGGGCATCCTGCATCTGACCCAGATCCTTGCAGAGGCGAGCGATCTTCAGTGCGATTTCTGCTTCCTGGACGGGGTCGGCCAATTTCACCGCCGCCATGCGAGCCAGATTGAGCCAAGCCAGGGCCTCGTCATGGGTGTGGTTGGCCAGAGCTTCTTCGGCGGCCGCGCTCAGATCCCGGATCGCGTCGGGGTAATGCCCAGCCATTAGATGTAATCTCCCCACCAGACCGGCCGGGGCGCTGACAAGAGGCGCTGCCAGGCGGGAAGCCAGAATCCGGCGCGACCCGGCCGACATGACTCGCTCAAGCGAGTGCAGAAGCGACGGAATCCGTTCGGCGGGGATATGGCGCCACCGGTCCACGGCGGAGGCATAATCAGGGATAGCATTCTCGGTCAGACTCTCCACCCCGGCCTGCTCACCCAACAATGACATGGCCAGGGCCAGCCGCATCAAAGAGAGCGGCGCGCGGCGCAGTGGCCGCAGGGCGAACCGATCCAACCTGGGCGGCCAGTCGATCGCTTCCGTCCCTTCGCCGCACCATTTCCAACACGACCCTTGGCGGGTGAATCGCCCGGCATTAAAGTTATGCTCCAACAGAAGGCGCACCACTCCAAAATCATGGCCGGTCGCGCGCTGAATGAAGGCCTCCTGCGGCGGTGAAAAGCTGCCCTCACCGAAGACGGCCGCCGGGGATATGCTCCCCCCGGCGCCGGCGGCGGCCATAAGATGTTTGGGCCGCACCGCCCGATCGGCGGGATAAGGTGATCCCGCCGCTGCCAGCCGCTCCATTAAATCGACGGCGGTCGCCGGGCGACGACCCGGTTCAATTGAGAGTAGATCATCGATCACGGCCGCCGTCGCGGCGGAAAAGTCCGTCGCGGGACCGCTGAGAGGCGGCCGCTCCCCCTCGGTAATCTGGGCGTTGATCTCCAGTGGATCGTCGGCCGATGACCCGAACGGCATTCGCCCGCAGGCCAGAAAGTAGGCTACCACACCCAGCGAGAAGAGATCGGAGGCCGGCGCAATCTTATGCTTCAGAATCATTTCCGGAGACATATACCCGACCGTGCCGGTGACCGTATCGGTCTCCTCGCCCGCGAGACGACGAGCCAATGAAAAGTCCGACAGCTTCACATAATACAGTCGCTCGATCGGATAGTCGGCCGCCGCCATGCCGACCGGGCAGAAGATATTGGCTGGTTTGACATCGTTATGGCTATAACCGGCCCGGTGCAGGACGAACAGCGAGGCGCTGATCGCCGAAAGGAGCGACAGCAACTTGGCCTCGGACAGGCGGCCGGCCAATGGCTCCAGCGTCGTCCCTTCACACCATTCCAATTGCAGAAAGGCCCGACCCTCGGCCGTCTGGCCGGTGCGCATCACTCGGACAAATCCGGGGAAATGTATCTTGCCGGCAATGTCCCCCTCCCGCCGGATCAGATCGACCGACGTCCCGGGGGCAAACAACTTGACGACGACCGGACGAGCCTGGCCTAGGCGGCGGGCAAGATAGACGTCCGCCGTCCCTCCCGTCCCGATGGGATCTATGATTTCATATTCTTCGGAAATGATGTTTGTCTTACCGTGCGTCACTTACTCTGTCTTGTCCCTGCTGCGGGGCAATGCGATGGTAAAGGTGGTTCCTTCACCTTCCAGCGATTGCACGTGAATGTCGCCGCCGTGGTTATGAATTATCTTCCGGGAGTTGGCCAATCCCAGGCCATGCCCTCCCTTCTTGGTCGTAAAGTGGGGCTGAAACAGCTTCTGGCGCACTTCCTCCGACATGCCCTGGCCGTTGTCGGTGACCGTGATGACCATCATATCCTGATCGCTGTCGAACGTGCAGACGATGATGATCTTGGGGCTGTCGACCTGCTCCATGGCGTCGACGGCATTGTTGAGCAGATTAAGCAGGACCTGCTGAATTTGCCCGACGTCGATGTGAATCTCCGGCAGATCGGGCGCGGTCGACAGCTCGATCGCCACCCCCCGAAACTTGCGCTGCGGCTTCAGGGAGAAAAGCAGATTCTCCACCAGATGACGGATATCATAGCTGACCATTTCGATTTCCAGCTTGGAGTAATCCATCAGCCCATCGGTAAACCGCTTCATCTTGCCGATGTTCTCGATCACCTGGCTGCTGTTCTGCTTGGCCCGGTCAAAGGCGTTGCGGTCGATGTTGAGCTGCATCAGTTCGGCGTTATTGGAGATAATCGTCAGGTAGTTGTTCAATTCGTGCCCGATGGAGGCCGCCATTTCCCCCTTGGCCACCAGCTTCTCCGAGAGAATGACGTATTTCTCCAAAATCACCTTCTCGGTGATATCCTCAATCACCATGATCGCCCCGGTCCGGCCGCCGGGAAGACTGCCGGTCGGCGAGATCTTGATCGAAAGCACCTTTTCCTCGTACCCGGTATTGTGGAAATAGCGATCCTCGCGGAAATCCTCGCCGGCGGTTAGCACGGTGGCAATCATCTTCTGCCAGCCGGGCCAGTGATTTTCGGGAACCAGATCCGTGAAACGCCTTTGCCGTTCGCCGTCGCCGGCCGGCTTCAGGTCGGATTTATTGACCTGAAAAATCGCCAGGCTGGCGTCGTTGATGGTCACGAGGTGGTAATCGGGGTCGATTACGATGATGCCCACCGGGGACTGGGCGATGATATCCTCATTGTACCGCTTCAGGCGGCTGAGATGGCTGTACAGCTGGGCATTATGGATGGCCATGGCCGCCTGTTGTGCGAACAACTCGAAGAGATACATGTCCGACTTGAGAAACAGCTTGGCCTGAGAGGAATTGTCCAGGTAAATGATTCCGATCACGCGGCTTTTGATCTTCAGCGGCACGCACATGATCGACCGCAGATTCAATTCCACGATCGACTGCTGATGCGCGTAGCGCTCATCTTCCTGCGCGTCGGAAGTATAGACCGACTTCCCCGTCTGGGCAACCCGATTGGCTATTGAGGTCGAGATCTTAAAGGATTCCTCGGTGATCTCTTCTTGCCGGATATTGTGGGCGGTCTTAAACTGTAGGCTGCCCTCCGCGTCCAGGAGCATGACAAAGCCCCGCTCGGCCGACAACAGCTCCACTGCCTTAAGCATGACCACCTGCAAAATCTCATCGAGCACCAAGGTGGAGTTGATGGCCAGCGAAATCTCCAGCACCGCCTTGAGATCATCGAGACGGGCGGCGCCACCGCTGTCGGTCTGGGAAATACGGGGGTTGTCGCTGACGATATCATTCAGCGCCTTTTCCATCTCCGCCAGCACATTGTCGACTTGCAGCCGGTCGGTGGATGTCCCGGCGTCGGCGTCAAAATTGCCGGGGGGGAAGGCGTCGCGCGTTCGCGTCTTGTCATCGGCCAGATTGGACATATGGTCTCCGTCACAAGGATGCAGTTCTAACCATACCCAATATCGGCACTTAGGGGAGGAAAGCTTAGCCGTTAGGGGGGGCCGGACGGCAGGCGGTCGAGGTCAAACACCGGGGATTGCACCCGATAGGAGGTTCGCCCGAAGCCGATCGTCTCACGAAAGAGCTCAAACAGGCGATCAAAAATCCCGACCTCGACTCCCTGACGATGGCGTAAAAGGCCCTCGCCAGTCTGGTCGGCGGGACCTAACGAGCGGGGCGACATCGAATTACACGCGATGGCCAGAGACAGTCGGACATTTGCACGATCCGCCAGGGCCACCGTCGGGCCGACCCGAAAAACCAGCGAGTCCGCCAAATAATCCGACAAGCTCAATTGATTACTGAATTTATATTCGACGGCCGTTTCCGCGACGATCCGAAGCCGGTAGCTGTCCTCCGCCAGGGGATGCGAGATTAAGAGAGAAAAATGCCGCTGGGCCAGGGTTCTGGCCCCGACCAGGAAGCGCGGCCGCTCCAGAGTGATATCCAGTTCCACGGCGATTTCCAAACCTGACAAGAGATCTTCCATTTTGGCCTGGTCCAGGACCGGGACGACATCCAGCCACAACGCCAGCGTATCGGATATCCGAAAGATATCATAGTCAAAATCCAACGCCGCCTCGGCTGCCGACAGCGGCAACGCCCCAAGGCAAAGCCCGACGACCGCCAGGCCGACAAGCCGGCAGCGCCGTTTCCCGTCGGCTGCCATCCCCATCAAAGCACCGCCCGTCAAAAGGCCGCGGTCGTCACGGCCGAAAAGCGGGCATAGATGATGGGATTCTCGTCCGCCTTATCCAATCGCTTGGCGACGAATATCCTAAAGCTCGGCTCAAAGGCTATCCCGAGGCCGACCGAGCTGTACCAGGCCTTGTCGCCTGCCACCCAGCCGTCCATGATTTTGCCGCCGTCATATTGTACGAACGGCAAGACCCCCGAGTGTGGAATACGAAAGCTATATTCGCCGCTTACCTGCATGTACTCGGTTCCGATAAACTCCTTATGCCGATAACCGTGAATCGTCCCCAATCCCCCCAGGAAGAAGTAGCGGTTAAGCGGAATGGCGCCGCCGGCGGCATGGCCGTACGAGGCCGCCAGGCGAAGCGACAGATAACGCGAGAGCGGCTGATATCGCTGCACATGTGCCTCAAACCGGTTGAAATCAAACTCTCCGTTCCATTTCCCCGGGGAATTTTCGTAAGCCAGGTATCCATACCAACCCCGCTTGGGATTCTTCTCGTCGTCGCGCGAATCGACCGTCAGCCGTAGATTGAAGCTGGTTAGAAGGCGGTCGTCGAAATCGGAACGACGGGCCGAAAGAAAGGAATACGGCACTGAGGAAAAATTTCCCCGAAAATCTCTCCCGCCAAACAGCGACCATAACTTGGGATGAGCGTTCAGCCAATTCTGATGTTCGGTCAGGTACCCAACCTCCAGCGTGTTCCAGCGCAGGAAATTAACCCGCACAAAGCCATAGGCCCCTTCGGCCTCATAATAATCCTTCCAATCCTCATTGACCAGCAAGGCGAAGATGGAATTCTCGGTGTTGCCGATGATCTTGTCATCATCCGATTTGAGCAAGCGAAAGACCTTGCCGCCCATCTGAATCGGCACTTTCCCGCGCAGCAGCGTTTGCGTCAAGCCCACCGTATACCGGCCCCGCTTCGAGGCGAAGGCATATCCGCCCATCACCTCAAAGGCGGGAAGGATCGAATCGGGCGGATCGAATTCCAGACCGGCCATCAAAGCCGCACCATCGACCCGGTTATAGCAAAACTCACCGCCGACCTCTACCACTCCCTCCCGCTCCTTCCAGCGTCGCGATCGGTGCCGCCGCGCCGTGGCTTCCCCTTTGGATGACCGCACCGTGCCATAGACGGAGCCTTCCGGATCCAGCTTGATGGCGCCGTTGAGGGCGATGATATCACCTCGCACCACCGCGCCCGGCCAGACATGAACGTCGCCGTTGACTGCTACCACATCCAGGTTGACTTCCCCATGCACGTCGATGTCGCCGAAAAAGGCCACCACCGATCCGCGGATAAATTCCCCTCGCTCGACCGCAACCGAACTCCAATAGGATATCCGATCCGCCTTCCGTTTGAGACGCCCCGATGGACGACTGGGGCCGGCCGGCATGAACGACAACGCCGTCAGATACGCGCCGCTATCCGACTCGACCCGAATCTCACCGATCTGGTCGGCCGGTATATCCCTACCCGGCAGGTGAATCCCCTCGTCGTTCAGGGACAGATCCTTCCCTATGGACAGCGTTCGGTCGGTCAGCTTCACCTCGGCCGCAGAATAGGTCGATACCTGGGCCTGGCCTCCGATATAGGCCGTGACCGTCCACTCCTCTTTGCCGATCTCCAGCACGACCAGCGGGGTATCGAGGTTATTCGCATCGTACTGGAAATTTCCGTCGGCGGCGGCACCCGCCACCCCGGTCATCGCCGCGATTACCAGAGCTGCGATTGGGATCATCTGCCTGTAAGTCACCATGGCTTTATCCTCCGTTTGCGGGATATATAATCAAACGCCGTGCCGAACCCGCAAGACGCTGACATCCATGATAGTACCACTATCTTGGACCCTTGTATAGAACTTTTTTACACGGAAGCGGCCGCCGCGAGCGTGTCCAATCTACACGATTCCGAGCTGCCGGAGCTTTCTTGAAAGGTTGCCGCGATCCATGTTCAATTGGCGCGCCATGGCCGCGATATTGCCGCTATGTTGATGGTACAGCCGCAACAGGTAGCCGGTCTCAAATTGACGGACCGCCGCAGCCAGCATGTTCTCACCCGCCTCCGCTTCCCTCGCCGCATCAGGCACCGACCCGAAAAGGATTCGAGCGATAACGGTCGGGCCGATCTCCCCCGGCTGGCAGGCGAACGCGACCTGCTGGGCCAGACTTTTCAACTGCCTGACGTTGCCCGGCCAATCACAGGCCGCGAGCTGTCCGGCGGCTTCCGGCGTCAGGCGATATTGTCCTCCGGCATCCAGCTCCTCCCAGAAATGCTCCAACAGAACCGGGACGTCCTCGACCCGGCCTCGCAGCGGCGGCGCCTCGATGGTAACGACCTTGAGGCGATAGTACAGGTCCTCCCGAAAGCCCCCCCCGGTGACCATCTCGGCCAGATTCCGATTGGTGGCGGCGATCACCCGGCAGTCGACGGTAATCGTCTTGTCCGAGCCGACTTTCTCAAACTCTCCGGTCTCGATAACCCGCAGCAGCTTGCTCTGCATCGCCGGCGGCAAATCGCCGATTTCGTCTAAAAAGATGGTCCCGCCGTGGGCCTTCTCGAACCGGCCCTGCCGGTCTTTGTGGGCTCCGGTGAACGCCCCCCGGACATGCCCGAATACCTCCGATTCAAAGAGGGTCTCCGGTATCGCCGGACAATTGACCTTGACCAGCGGTTCCACTTTGCGGCGCGAAGCATAATGGATATGGTGAGCCACCAGTTCCTTGCCGGTCCCGGTCTCGCCGGAAATCAAAATGGTCGCGTCGACAGCCGCCGCCTTCGCGATCATCTCCCGCAGCTGCTCCATCCCCCGGGA
>CAZPEV010000110.1:6313-11511 GCA_964585635.1 uncultured Ignavibacteriales bacterium | reverse complement strand
GTTACACCGGAGCTGCGCCGAAGGATGGGGGATGCCGCCGTGGCGGTGGCCAAGGCAGCCGGATACACCAACGCCGGCACGGTGGAGTTCCTGCTCGACACCCAGGGGAAATTCTATTTCCTCGAAATGAACACCCGTATCCAGGTGGAACATCCGGTCACCGAGCTGGTGGCCGGCGTCGACCTCGTGACGGAGCAGATTCGGATCGCCGCCGATTACCCGATGTCGGATCATTTCAAAAACCTCAGCCAACGGGGTCATGCCCTCGAATGCCGCATCTACGCCGAGGACGCCGCCAACAACTTCATGCCCTCCATCGGCAAACTTCTGCTCTATCGCGAGCCGACCGGGCCGGGGGTGCGGGTCGATTCGGGGGTGACGCAAGGTTCGGTGATCGGCATCGACTACGACCCGATCCTGGCCAAGCTGATCGTCTGGGGACCCGATCGCGACGCCGCCCGCTCGCGGATGATTCGGGCGCTGGCCGAATACAAAATTCTCGGCATCCGCCATTCCATTCGCTACCTCGCCGATATCGTCGCCCATCCCAAATTCGCGGCCGGGGAGACCTATACCGATTTCATCGATCGCAACTTCGCCGACTGGGAGGAGAAGGCCGACGAGCATCTCGATCTGGCGCTGGCCGCCGCCGCCGCCATCAACGCCAACGGCAAGCGGGTGATGGTGGGCGCCGGACATCAGGCCGAGGCAGCCTACAACCCCTGGCTGACGATGGGCGCCTGGCGGATTGGGGAGACAACACGATGAACTACGAGTTTGTCTATAAGGGCGAGACCAAAACGGTCGACTTCAAAGATAATCGCATCGCCGCCATAACCGGCGGCGCCAGGCCGGTCGAAATCGAGTACACCGCCGATGGTCGTCTGCTTTTGCATGATGGGGCGATTCTGAAGGAGATCCACGCGGCGGTGGATGGTGACAAGACCTACGTTGACATCGACGGCATCCTCTTCGAATTCGCCCGACCATTGGATGCGGTCGGCGCCGGAGGCGGCGCGGGTGCCGCCATGACCGATCCCTCGAAAGTCCTGGCGCCGATGCCCGGAAAGGTGGTCAAGATATTGGTTGGCCTCGGCGATACGGTCGCGCCGAAACAGCATTTGGTCATCGTGGAAGCGATGAAGATGGAGAATATTATCGTGGCGCACGGCCAGGGGAAGGTCAAGGCGATCAATTACGCCGAGGGCGCCCAGTGCGACACCGACACCCCGATTATTGAGCTGGAGCTGGAAGGGTAAGAACGCCGGGCAGGAGCCCCGTCACAGCACGAGGCGGCGACGAAATGTTTTTGTAGGTCAGGTGCCCTGCGCACCTGACAATTCAGTTTTTTTGTGACAAAAACAAAATGAGCAATTGCGATACCGTACCCGTATTGGCCCAGATATGAGAATTAGAAATTCGGAGAGGAGGAATACAAATGGGCAGTAACGATCCTTACGACCAGTACTACACGGACTTGCTGAACGCGCTAAATAAGAGCTCCCATTTCTTTCCCCGTTTGTTGGGAAAAACCGAATGGTTGGAAAGGACATTTCCAAATTTGTTGTATAGAATCGGGCCCACAGTAAATCTCCTAAACCAATTAAGTCCTGATATGATTCGCTATACGCCTGTATCACAAGCTGCCAAGATTATGACTGTTGTAAGAGATATGGTTGACCTACTATATGCGATTGATATTTTCGAACCCCCACTCCACATTCCGCCACAGCAGCAGATAGAAGAAATGACCGCGCGTTTTGACAGACTAGAGCCCAATTTATTTCAATGGATACCCCCTATCCTCGCTACTCATATGGCCGCGACTCGCCAGGCGGGATTGGTCAATATAAAGGAGGAAGCAACCCAATCGGCTAATGAGATTAAACGCATTCTTGCTGAGGCTGAAACGATTCTGAGTTCCATTCAAACAGCAGCCGCCAGTATTGGGACGACCAAGTATGCAACAATATTCAATGACGAATATAAGGATTATCGCAAGCAAAGTCGGTGGTGGTTTGGCACCTCCGCAATTTTGGTGGTTATCGGCATAATCGTCATCGTTTGGCTGCACCTAATACTTCCCTTTGATGCTGGCAGTGCCGCAAGTGTCATCAGATACACCAGCACGAAGATACTTGTCCTCTCCATGCTCTACATCGTTTTGGCGATTACTATTCGCAACTTCTCCGCGTCGAAGCATAACGCGGTTATTAATAGACATCGGGCTTGTGCATTGACGACCTTTGAGGCATTTGCAGAGGCTGCACGATCAGACGAGACAAAAGATATTATCCTCCGGCAGGCTACAGAAGCGATATTTACGATGCAAAGGACCGGCTTTATTGGCAAAGAGACACCACCAATGCCTTCCCGTCAAGTCACAGAAATACTCAGTACTCTAAGCAAGAAGAATGGGTAATAGACTTGTGTCACGCCTCAGCAGTGTGCCATCTCCCGGGTGCCCCGGCCCTCTGGGCCGGGAATAGTGACTCGCCTACACCCTGGTAACCGGCGTCTTCAGTTGTAGATCGGGAGCCCGGCGCTCCCAACCTGTAACTACTCCGCGCACCCCGGCTGCGGCGCCGGACCGCTACGGAAGATGTAATTCACCAGATAAACCGCGTCGCCGACGTTGACCGTGCAATCATTATTGGCGTCAGCCCAGTTTATTATCGGAGGTCGAGGCCCGCCGCGGAAAATATAATTCACCAGGAAGACGGCATCCCCGATATCCACCCCGCCGCTGCAATTGGCGTTGCCCGGCCAATCCGGCAGGTCTTGAATCTGAACGGTGAAGGTGTCCTGGACCGATTCAGTATCGTCGGTGACAGCGACGATGATTTCGTGCACCCCGACCTGCTCCGGTTGGGTCTCCAACGTATATATGCCGGTGACCGGATCTATCGCGCCGATACCAGCGACCAGCGAATAGGTTAGGTCGTCGCAAGGATCGGTGTTGGAGACAGCGATGTCGGTTTTGACAAAGTGTTTGTTGAGCGTGAGGGCATCATACGACGCGCCCGCATTCAAGATCGGTACTTGACCGGTCACCGTAACCGCCACCTCCCAATAATTGCACACATAATGACACGAACACTTAAATGGTACACGGATAGTGATGTTTTTCCCCACGTCCGAGGGAACCGGGGTATAGCGCAAGGTGGCGTACGACTGGCCTTCCAACGACACCGTCCCGCCGCCGCCGACGATAACGGGTGCCTCGAATTGCACCTGGCTCCATTGGTCGGGGCTGACAATGCTCGCCGAAGCTGTTCCTGTCGTGCAATGGTTGGTGTTTATAGAATACGATCCGCTCCATATATATGGGCAGCACCCTGGTTCTACTTGGACAGGGAAACACATCGGTCCTTCGAAAACAGGGACGATGGTATCACCGGTCGCGGCATCGATAAATAACCATTTACCGTCAGGGAGCACAGAGGCAGAATCGATACAGATGGTGCCGGCATGAGTTACCTCGGGCGCATGTGGCGTCAAGTGCAATGACATCATACGTTGCGACGGGCCCGGCGCCATTCCGCCGGTGTCTGATTGGCCTGCCAGGAATATGGTATCCGGAAGGCGGGTCTCATCAACCATCAAGCCGGTAGCTTCCCATACTAAATTGCCCGGATTTATGCGGCCGCCCGGTTCCACAGTGACGTACCGCGACGGCCCGTACCCATCCGGCTGAAAATCCCAAGTCCAGGTGACGCCGTCGGGTGAATAGATCCGAAAACCGAGTTGCATGACCCGCACTTTGGTGTCATTGCTGATGAAGACATTCACTGCCGTCGGCTTGCCATCCCAGACGGTCGGGCACACGTCGAACCAGAGAGAGACGGACGCTTGCCCTCCGATGACGGGGACTGATACGACCATCATCGTCAACAACATAAACGCGCATACTCTTATCCTGACAAATGCGCGATTATATTTGGCGGAGTTATTCATGGTTCCTCCCGTGATTGTCCCATGATGCTCGACGCGGTGTATGATTGTGATACTACATACACAATAACCTTTTATCATGGTATGTCAAGCGCAATTTTGCCCAAGGACGGGTAACCCGCTTCCCTTTACTTCTGCCAATATCCTCTCCCTTCATCTCCCATAATCACCACAACTTCGATGGTGATCGCAACGCCGCCCCCTTTAGTAGATGCATATATCGAGGGTTGTACCTATGCCTGCCGGCAAGAGACAATTTCACTCCTTCCAGACCAACAATATCTCGATCAGTCCGGCCAATGGCATGTATGAAAACCAAAGAAATGAACAAACCAAGCCAATTTCCCGTAACCCCAAAAACCACACGCTAGTCCAACGAAATTTCCGTGTCGATTTTCGGCGCCGGCGATGTGAAACTAATATCGATTTTGTGTCTGTTCTATCCGCAAAAGGGGTCTATAACCCCCCTGAATGGAGGCTACGCCGCGATTCCTGCCGCCCGGATTGTCGCAAAATCCGACAACAAAGCGACTCCACCGTCGTCTATAAAGACTAGAAGGCGGCACTTGCAGCAATAGGGAAAGGCCCAAGCGAAGATATTGACCCGAAAATAACTGCATACCCGCAAGACACCGGCAGGTGACCGCTGTCTCTCGACTTCGGGTAATTGCAGGGGATGAGGGATATGAAGAAAGCATTGCTCCTTATCGGTCTGTTGGCCCTGATGGCATCGGACATATTTTCGCAGCCGAGTAAGTTCCCGATTCTTAAAGGCCCCTATCTGGGCCAGACCCTGCCGGGCATTAAGCCGGAAATATTCGCCCCGGGGATCATATCGACGGAGTCCCACGAATTCTCCTGCTCCTTCTCGCCGGACGGCAAGGAATTCTATTTCACTCGCAACGATCCGACCCTTAACGAAAAGGTAATTATGGTGACTGCCGTGCGGGGGGGAGTATGGACCGAGCCCAAGATCGTTCCCTTTATCGAGAATCAATTTTCATTTGAACCATTGGTGACTCCGGATAACAAGCGGCTGTATTTCTCGTCAGGAAAGCCTATTCCGGCACAAATCGGCCCGCCGATGAATGTATTCTACGTGGATCGTGAGGGCCAGGGCTGGAGCCTGCCCAAAAATCCCGGCCCGCCGTTCAACCCGGCCCGGACTATGTATATCTCCTCGACCTTGAGCGGAACGATTTACACCACGGACATTTCAGAAGGTCCGGGCAAAGCGTATATCG
>CAZPEV010000110.1:0-6303 GCA_964585635.1 uncultured Ignavibacteriales bacterium | reverse complement strand
TTACGAAAAGTGAATGGCAAGTATCAGGCCCTGGAAAGATTGGGCCCACCCATCAACACCGACACCCCAAACATGTATCCGTTCATTGCACCCGATGAAAGCTACCTGATCTATACTTCCAAGCAGCCCTCGGAAAAGGTCTACAGCATCCTGCTCATTTCGTTCAGAAAACCGGATGGAAGCTGGTGTGAGCCCCAGGTCATGGATCTCGGAATGAATGCCGCCTTGCCATTCGTATCGGGCGACGGCAAGTTTCTTTTCTTCACCGGGGGTGAACAAGGCAAGAGCGATATCTATTGGGTCTCGGCGGGAATCATAGAGAAGTTGAGGCCGAAGAAGTTTTAGACGCGGTCAACGTAAAATGGTGCCGATCGGAACAGATTACGGTGCCCGCTGCGATACTTGTTGCTTCCCAGGCCGTGGTCTCTCATCATATGTCGGTTATCGCTACTGTGTGCAGGGAAAAGAGGTAATGTGAGAAGGTCAAAAGGCAAACCCAGGACATCCGCCGCGAAGAACGGCATCCATCGCATCTATCCGCGCGACATCGAGTCCTTTTTGGATGTCGCCATCAACGCTTATCCCGGCATAGGAATACGGTCAGAGGATGACCGGAAGCGCTTCCACAAGAATGTTCTTCGTCGGGAGCAGGATCCCCGCGTGTCCACCTGGGGGCTGTATCGCCAGGGCAGACTCCTGGGCGGATTGCGCCTGTTTGATTTTGTCATGAATCTCTTCGGAACGATGGTTCCGGTCGGTGGGGGAGGCTTTCTCTCGGTTGACCTCGAACACAAAAAAGAGCATATCGCCCGCGACCTGATGACCTATTTCATCAACCGCTACCGCGACAACGGCGCGCCGATGGCCATTCTCTATCCCTTCCGCCCCGACTTTTACCGTAAGATGGGATTCGGATACGGGGTGAAGTTCCATCAATTCCGGATGCGCCCGCACCATCTGCCGGACAGTCCGCTGCGGTCGCAGGTCCGTCTTCTAGCCAAAGATGATATTCCCGCCATTAAGCGTTGTCATGAGCGCGTCGCCGCCGTCACCTTCGGGATGATCGAGGAAAGGCACGACGTCTCCTGGGAAATGATGCTCGATTATCCGCCCAATTCGAAATATGCCTGCTTTGTCGATGGCCGCGAGGTCCGCGGATATCTGACCTTCACCTTTGAATCGGCCGCTCCCGGCGATTTCCTGCGCAACAACATCAAGGTCAATCGCATCGTCTGCACCGACCGGCGGGCGCTGGCCGGTCTGCTGGCCTTTCTCCGCAGCCAGGCCGACCAGATCGATCATATCATCTTTGCCCTTCCCGAGGAGAATTTTCATTTTCTGCCGCTCGACCCGCGCAGCCGCGAGCATATGATCGCGCCGGTCTATCACGAAACCAATATCTCCGGCGTCGGCCTCATGTACAAGGTCATCGACCTGCCGGCGATGTTTGCCGCTTTGGGCCGTCATTCATTCGACGACCAGTCCTGCACCGTCAAACTCAAGATCGCCGATAGCTTCACTCTGGCCAATCAGGGGAATTACATCATCCGTTTTGAGAATGGCAGGCCGCGGCTCCTTCCCCGCGGCAAGGCCGACGTCACCATCGCGATGAATATCGCCGAGTTCAGCTCGATGCTAATGGGCGCGATTTCGTTCCGGGAACTTTATCGATACAGCCTGGCCGAGATTTTGGATGAAGCATGGGTGGACCGGGTCAATCGTCTTTTTGCCGTCGAATCCAAGCCGGTCTGCTGGACAGATTTTTAGGCGACTCTCATCGGTCTCTTGGCAGGCCGGACCGGCGCGACGGCCCGAGACTGATTTCTGCCCGGCGGACGCGTCGTCCGCCGGGAAAGCGGCCTACGCTAAATCTCTTCTGTCAGCTCCACGAACCGCTTGTACGGAATCGCCGTCCAGCTCTGGGCCTCGAAGGCGCCGTTTGCCAGGCTGATCATCGACACCTTGGCGGCGATTTCCTCGCTGGGGGCCTCATAGATATCGATGAAGTCAAACGCCCCCAAAAGGGCGTAATGGGCGACGAATTTGACTTCCGGGCATTTCTGCCTGACCTGATCCAGCCAGGCGCGTCCCAATTTCGCGCGGGACTTGATCTCCCTGGACGTCTCCGGCGACAGTTTGGTCATGAGGATATAGGTTTGCATAGCGTACCTCCCCGAATGGGATCATTTCTTATTGCATCTATCGACCGATACCATCATTTTCCCAAGGACGCGGCCGCGGCAATCAGCGATGACGATCAGCGAACGCGGCGTCAGCGCTCGATCTATGCGTCAATGGCGCACTCGTCCAGCATCAGGCGCAGGACTTGCAGCGTGGCGGCCTTGCCTTCATCTCCGATTTCGAGCGGCGGACCAACACAGGAGGGGCAACCATCACTGCAACGGCAGCCCGTCAAGTGGTTGCGGCAGGCGATAAAAAGGTCAGGCACCACGGAATATAACTTTTCGGCGAAGCCAACGCCGCCGGGCACGTTGTCATACACATAGATGGTCGGCGCCCCGGAATAAGGATCGCGGACGCGCGAGACCGACCGGATATCGCGGGGATCGCACATCAGCCACAGCGGTGCAATTTGCTGGAGCAGATTGGCCACGCCCCGCAGGCCGCCGCCGAGGTTCGCCTCGGTCAGGCTTCCGGCGACAGCCGCGTCAGCCGGGAATCGATACCAGAAGGCGGTCGTGTGCATCTCCTGCTCCGGCAGCGACACCGGCCCTGAACCGACATTCTCATGCGTATGGAACTTCACCTTCTTGAACAGCACCACCACCCGCGCCAGGGAGATGTCGCCGTGACCGGCGGCGCAGTCGCCGAACGGTTTCTCTTCGTCCACATCCAGCACCTTCAACTCGACCTTCTCCTCGGCGTCGGTATAATAGTCGACGCCGACTTCCTCGACATAGGCGCGGCGGCCATCCCAATCGAGTTCCTTGACCTGATAGGTCACGGCGCCATGAATATAGATGGCCTCCGGATGCAAGAACTCCGGAGCGGCAAAGTAATCTATCTCACCGATAACGCGATCGTGATCGCTGCGGTTGAGGATGACAAAGTTCTCCGGTGACGCCGAGCGGAGCGAGACTTCATTGGCGGGATAAATGTCAGAAGACCAGTAATACTTGTCTCCCGACTGCCGAACGATGCGTTTATCCTCGAAGTAGCGCAGAATATCATCGACCGGTTCCGGGCCGATCTTTTCCCCCATCCAGATCGGCAGTTCAAACGCGGCGCACTTGATATGGCTGGAACGGATAATCAAATTGTCGGCGTCGATAATTCCGGCCTCGGGAGAACGTCGGAAGAAGTACTCGGGATGCTCCATGAGAAACTGCGCCAGGGCCGACGACGTTGCCACCATAATCGCCGCCGAGACGCCCGACTTTCGTCCGGCCCGCCCGGCCTGCTGCCAAACCGAAGCGATCGATCCCGGAAACCCGCACATGATGCTCACGTCCAGCGAGCCAATATCGATTCCCAACTCGAGGGCATTGGTCGATACCACGCCGGTGATCCGCCCGGACCGCACACCCTGTTCGATATCGCGCCGCTCGTTCGGCAGGTATCCACCCCGGTAGCCGGCGATTTCGATTCCCCGGCCGTATTGCTTTCGGAATTGCTCCTTCAGGTAGGTAAGGATCAGCTCCACCTGCATCCGGTAACGTCCAAACACGATGGTCTGAATCCGGTGGCCTATAAAGCGCGAGGCCAGCCGAACCGTCTCATTGACCGCCGATCGCCGCAGTCCCAGCTCGGCGTTGATCACCGGTGGATTATAAAGGATGAAATGCTTTTCGCCGGTCGGGGCGCCGTTGTCGTCGATCTTTTCCACCGGCGCTTCAATCAATCGTGAAGCCAGTTCATCCGGATTGGCTATGGTCGCCGAGCAGCAGATGAATTGCGGGTCGCTTTCGTAGAAACGGCAGATCCGCCGCAAACGCCGGATCAGGTTGGCCAGATGCGACCCGAACACACCCCGATACTGATGTACTTCGTCGATGACGATGTATTGAAGGTTCTCGAAGAGCTTGATCCATTTGGTATGGTGCGGCAGGATGCCGGCATGAAGCATATCGGGATTGGTGACGACAATATGCCCGGCCGAACGGATCGCCCGGCGAGCATCCTGCGGCGTGTCGCCGTCGAAGGTGTAGGTCTTGATATCGACGCCCAGATCGGTCACCAACCCGTGCAACTCATCCACCTGGTCGGCCGACAGCGCTTTTGTCGGGAAGAGGTACAGCGCCCGCGCCCGGGGATCATGCAGGATGCGATTCAGAACCGGCAGGTTGTAACACAGCGTCTTTCCCGAAGCCGTGGGGGTGACCACGACGACATTCTTACCCGCCTGAATCTTTTCGATTGCCTCATACTGATGCGAATAGAGGGTGGCAATACCGCGCCGCGTGAGCGCCGCCACCAGCCGCGGATCGATAAAGCCGGGAAATGGCCTGGTCTTCGGCGATCGCGCCGGTATCGTCTCCCAATGAACGATGGCATCGGAAGTCTCCGCATCGATCCGGAGCGATTCCAAGACCTGGGGAAGGTTCATGTGACACGCACCTGCTGAAGCTGCCGGAGGCAAATATCGCACAAGCGCGAGCTTTTATTGTCGATATCAATCATCTCATTCGAATCGTAATTGACGCAGACCGGATTGGAGCATGGTCTCATGGCATAAAGGTTTGCCATCTGACGAATGACTTCTTTGAACAACCGGGGATAGACTTTGGTGTCATCCTCCGGCAAACCATAAAACTCCTGTCGAAAGTGAAACAACGATACCACCGCCGTCCCCGCCAGCGAATCGGCATAGCCAATAATGAAATGCTCTTTGGGAATGTATAAATCTTCTTCGCAGATGCCGATGATAGTCTCCCGGCTGTTGGCCTTAACTCGTTCCAGCTTGGATAAAATTATCCGGGCGTAATATTGATTGCGTGTATCGCTGAACGCCTCGGTCGGCATTCGCATTCCCTTGAGGATATCGACTCCGCGATTGAAAATGGCGCCGATTGAGCCCGCCACCCGGTTGATAATCGCCAGGTCGCATTCTCCCAGAGGCACGATGACGATCTTTGCTTTTAACAGGCTCATATCAGTCCGCGAAGAAAAACCTGTTGGGCGATCCGGTGGGGGAGACCTTCACTTCGATTTTGGCGGCGCAGCGAGGGCACCAGCCGACAAACGCCGTTCTCCGGTGATTCAAATATATGCGGGCGTAAATCCGGCAGCAGCGAAAAAATATCCCGATATGCGGCCGAGTCTTTCTATCGTCATCAACCACGCCGTCGTCTCTCCTCGATCCAATATACACCCTGTCGTCACCTCCGCCAAGCATTTTGACCGCCAGTCTCTCCTGCGGCGAGTCAATATAGATCATAGTGGAACGGGCGGATATCACTTCTTCAGCCGGGTCGCCACCTCCTGCATAATTGCGACTGAGGCGGAACTGCCGATTCGGGCCGCGCCGGCGGCGATCATCGCCAGAGCCTGATCGCCCGTTCGGATTCCCCCCGCCGCCTTGATTCTGATCGAGCCGGCCGTATATTCGGAAAGCTGCCGGACGTGCTCGACCGGGGTCGGGCCGAAAAAGCCGGTCGCCGTCTTGATAAAATCAGCGCCGGAGTTAACGATCGCCGCCACCGCCTGGGGCCAGACGTCTTGATCCAGCAGTGGCGTCTCGATGATGACTTTCATCAAAGTGGCTGAAGCGAGCCGCAGTCGGACTGCAGATAATTCGGCGGAAACGCGATTGAAATCCGCGGAAACCAGCCACCCGATATTGGCCACGATATCGATTTCGGCGGCGCCGTCGACCTCCGCGGCGGCGGCCTCAGCAATCTTTACGTCGGTCCGGTTGGCGCCCAGGGGAAAGCCGACGACGGAACAGGTCTTGACCCCGGTTCCATGCAACCTAGACACAGCCATCTCCACGAAGATTGGATTGACAACCACGGCATGGAAGCAGTGAATCAGGGCATCGTCACAGAGGCCGCGAATATCGGGCTCCGTGGCCTCGGGACGCAACAAGGTATGATCCAGGTACAGGTTAAGCTCCACGACTGATCTCTCCTAGAAACGACTTCCCTGCAAACGGACATGTGAGGCCGAAATTCTCTGCCACAGTCTTGCCGGTATCGGCAAACGAGGCTCGTGTTCCCAGCGAGATATCGGATGGCATTCCCGGGTAATAGACCAGTAGGGGAACGTACTCGCGGGTGTGGTCGGTCGATGGCGTCGTCGGGTCGCACCCGTGATCGGCCGTGATTATCATTAGGTCGCGTT
>CAZPEV010000109.1:9444-11638 GCA_964585635.1 uncultured Ignavibacteriales bacterium | reverse complement strand
CGGGATAGTAGTTGCCCATTACCGACACCACCGATTTTGCCCCCGGCATAAGGCGGCGCGGATCGATCCGGAGGTCGAATTGGTCCGGCAGATAGGCCATCTGCCCGTGACATCCGCTGGCCAACCACCGGTCCAGCGCCTTCGCCTCACGGTCGAGACATTCCGCCCTGGCCACGCCGCAAGAGGAAAACCCCGACTCCCGAGCCAAGCGCCTGATCAGCCTCGTTCGTTCTGCTCGATTCATCGCTGCGGCCTTGCCGTCCCGGCCGCGTGGTCGATTGTCGCCATGATCGCCAATCAAACACAATCGCCGCCAAAGTCAAGGCGTCACATAAATGCCGAAAGGGGGAATCCTGGTTAATAATCAGTTGCCCGGCGGGTCACTTCCGTATAAAATGGTACACCTGCGTTCGTGAGGGGTGGCCGGGTGATGGATCACTGGACGTCGTTTCCGCCAAACGCGGCCGTGGGCGACGCCAATTGAGCTGCGAGAATAGGAGTAATGGATGAAATATAGGCGATTGGGACGAGCGGGAATTAAGGTTTCGGAAATATCAATCGGCGGTTGGCTGACCTTTGGCGGAACAGTCGACCAGAAAATGTCCGAGACGATTTTGTCATGCGCCATCGATAACGGCGTCAACTTCATCGATTTGGCCGACATCTACGCGCGGGGCGAGGCGGAACGGGTCTGCGGCCGAGCGCTGAAGAATCATACCCGCTCAGATCTAGTCCTTTCCTCCAAGCTGTTCTGGCCGATGAGCCAAAACGTCAACGATCGCGGCTTGTCCCGCAAACATATCTTTGAGTCGGTGCACAAGACGTTGGAACGCCTCGGCACCGATTATCTCGATCTGTACTTTTGTCACCGCCACGACCCCGAGACGGAGATCGACGAAGTCGTACGAGCGATGGATGATCTGATCCGGCAAGGGAAGATTCTCTACTGGGGAACCTCGGTCTGGGAATCCGATCTGATCGAAGCCGCAGCGGAAGCGGCGAAGAGATATCGCTGCTATGGCCCGCAGGTGGAGCAACCCCGGTACAATATGCTGGACCGCCATATCGAGCAGAGCATCATGCCGACCTGCCACAGGCTCGGGCTGGGTCTGGTGGTGTGGTCCCCGTTGGCGCAAGGGATGTTAACCGGCAAATACAACGACGGCATCCCCTCGGGGAGTCGCGGCGGAACCAGCGAATGGCTTCGGGGCGACTTGACCGAGGCGAATCTGAAAAAGATCGCGCGCCTGGCGGGTCTAGCCGGCGATTTGGGGATTTCCATTACCGAGTTGGCTTTGGCTTGGGTTCTGCGGCGACCGGAAATCTCGGCGGCCATCACCGGCGCCACCCGCCCGGAACATATTGAGGCCAACGTCGCCGCCGCTGACGTGCAATTAACCGGCGGGACGATTGAGGCTATCGAGGATATTCTTTCTTAGAACCGATCTCGGCAGAGACGACAAATTTGAAAGGAGGTACACCATGTTTACCAATGTCAACCAGTTCACGACCGCCTGGAAGTTCGAATCGGAAGCGACGTTGCGCCTTTTGAGCAAGCTGACCGATGATTCGCTCGCCCGGCCCCGGATGGAACAGGTGCGAACCGTCGGCCGGGCCGCCTGGCATATCGTGACGACCCTGCCGGAGATGGCGGGGCGGATCGGAATTACGATTCCGGGCCTTGATCACACCGCTCCGGTGCCGTCCAAGGCCGCGGCCATCGTCGAGGCCTATCGTGCCGCGGCCGCCTCAGTTCTGGAGTCGGTCAAGAAATGGCCCGACAGCGAACTGCAAAAGGAAGACGATATGTACGGCCAGATGTGGAAGCGAGGGGCGTCGCTTTGGGGTATGATGGTTCATGAGATACATCACCGCGGTCAACTGACTGTTCTCATGCGATTGGCGGAATTGCCGGTGGTCGGCGTCTACGGCCCCGCCAAGGAGGAATGGCAGCAGTACGGATCAAAACCGCCCGAGATCTAGCCATCTTTTGCCCGAATGATGCTCATACCTCAACAGAAAACCCGGCCGTGGGCCGGGTTTTCTAGTAATGAATTGGGTGTCCCCCAGGCGCAAAAGGTCGGGCCTCCCTAGAAGATGTAGCAGGGGGCATGGCCTCCTTTGAAGATGTTGTTGATGATGTACACGGAGTCCCCCCCGTTGGCAGTGCCGTCTCTGTTGGCATAGCCCGCTT
>CAZPEV010000109.1:0-9434 GCA_964585635.1 uncultured Ignavibacteriales bacterium | reverse complement strand
ATTCGTACGGAACCGGCGCCGGGCCTCAGTTGAAGATGTAATTAACTATATAAACGGCGTCGGCGATATTAACGGCCCCGTCTGCATTGGCGTCACCACAAAGGAATAACTTATATTGGAAGTTTGCGCTGGACGAATACCCGGACTGATTGCCGGCCAGATCGTAATGATTTACTCGCCAGAAGTAAGTCGTCTGTATCGGAAGCGGCGTGGACAGGTATTTGGAGGTGCCGGGTATGGCTGTATATTCGAAATACGGCGGAGTCCCGGAGAAGAGTGAATCAGTTGAAACCTGAATCTGATAAAATTCCGGCGCGAGCGGCGCCTCATACGGTGCCGTCCAGGTCAATATCGGATTCGGGTCGATCACCGTTGCACCGCCGACCGGAGAGAATGGTGTCGGCATGGTGGGCGGCTGCTTGTCGATCGAAAACGACCAGACATCGCTATAGACAGTGGAATCGGCCAGGGGAAGACTGCCGCGGAAGGCTTTCACCCGCCAGAAGTAGTGACCTTCAGGCAAAGGCATGAGGGTCACCAGGTCGACCTTATTGTCGGTTGGCTGCAGCACCAAATTAGGTGAGGTGAAAGTGGAATCATCGTCGATTTCAACCCGGTACGAGCCGCTCTCTTCATGCCAGCAGGCCGACCACAAGAGGTAAGCCGGCGAAGGCGGATTGGAGGGACCGATATATGATCCATCCGGCACTCCGAAGAGCCGCGGCTTCAGGAAAGGGATAGTGTAGCTGGCCCCATAGACGTCCTGATTACCATTGCGGGTGTCGGTCCAAACGGCCGTCACGGCATCATGGAACGATGTGACACCGATATACTCGGCGATTTTACCTGCCATCGGGTTCAGGAAATGGTAGACCCCGGCCTCATCGACCTGCCCTTCCAGGGGGTCGCGCGGCAACGGCTTCTTGAGGTTGTCTGGCGATGACGACACGGTCGTCACGCGGTAGTTGGTGGTGAACGTCTGGCCGCCGTCAAAAGAATGGGCCGAGAAAACATCGAACAGGTAATGGTTGGGGTCCATCCGCTGATCGTAAAAAATAACCGTGATGACGCCGTCCTGATTGACTGTCAGCCAGGGATGGAATTGATCTACATCTTTCCCTAATGGATCGTCATTGATTCGTAAAGGCGCCGTCCAGGTCTGTCCGCCATCGCCGGATTTGACAAAGAGGATATCGGAATGGTAATAGGGTCCGTCCTCAACCCCGTTCAGGTAGGAAATGTAGATATTTCCGTCAAACGGACCGCCGGTGACATCGGCGTCGCCGGCGGGGCAGTTGTACACGTCAATGTTACCGTCGGCATAGTAGAAATAGTTAAAATTGAGAAGCGGCCGGGCTTTTATCGGCCACGTCTGCCCGCCGTCGGTCGATTTGGACATCTTCATCGTTTGCATGCCGAGACAGTTGTTCAGGTCGACGTCCACTCCCGACCAGAAAACATAGACCGAGCCATCGGCGCCGACAATCGGTTGCGCGAATTGCCCGGCATCGATCGTATCGGCGGGATAGCAGGAGGGGAAAGTTTGAACCGGGCCGACGACGAGGGTGTCCTCAAAGGTCAGCCCCCCATCGATCGAGCGCGCAAACATGATACGCGTCGGATTCAAAAACCGAGCCCAGGCAACATAGACGTTGCCGCGATACGGGCTAGTGCTGCGGTCGGCGGTAATAAACTGCTTGTCCTCAAACCAGGGGCCGTGGTCGGTCGTGACCGGGTAGGGGCCGGTCCAGGTCGCCCCCTTGTCGGTCGACTTGATGAAGGTCACAAAGCTGGAATCGGTATATTCCAAGGCGGTCTTAAAATCAAGGAAACTGCAGAAGAAATTCCCATCGGCGTCGACCGTCATCGTGGGGTCGGATTGCCAACTGTCAGGATCCATCATCAGGTTGTTGAGCTGGTCCGACCAGGTGGCGCCGCCGTTGGTTGAGCGGCCGATGGCGCAGCGCCGATATCCGAGGCGAAAATCGCGCCAATCCGCCACGATATAATTGCTGTCGGTGGGACAGAAGAACACCTGCTCCTCATTTTGCAATTGAAACGAGGGAGATGAAATGCGGTAATTGGTTATCTGGGCTGTGGCGCCTGATCCCAACGCGGTCAAAAGAATCACAGCCGCAGCGATTGCCAACCTGATTCTCATACATAACCCTCCTGCAGAATATCCGGCGGATGTGGACACTGGCGGTACAAATCGAATCTATCTCAAATATACTGCCGGCAGCCCATCTATGCAACCTATTTCCGACCCGCTGAGACCGGTCGGGCGACCGAGTCGACGCGATTCCTACAGCCATTTTGGCCGGGCAGGATATCACCGCCTCTGCGGCGTGCCGGCATCCTTGAGATTTTCCAGCAGGGCAGTGATACTCTCGATCTTAAACGGCTTCATGAGAAAACCATCGGCCGGCTGGGACGCCTCCGGCTCGCGGTCCAGGGCCATGTAGGCGGTAATCAGAATCACCGGAATATCCGGCCGGTCTTTCTTGATCCGGGTGGTCAACGCGATGACGTCCATACCGGGCATCTTAACATCGGCGATGACGGCGCCGATTCCGCCCTCGTCGAGAAGGCTCAAGGCTTCGCGGGCGTCGGCGGCATTGACGACCCGGTACCCCGACATTTTGAGCGTTTCGGTCAGCATGACACGAAAACTATCGTCGTCGTCGACGACCAATATGACGCCGCCGTCAGGCCTGCCCGACGCCTGCCCGGAGGCGACCGTCTTTTCGATCATGTCCTCCAGTTGGCCGATCCGGAACGGCTTGCTGATGAATCCCACCCCATCTATTTTATGCAGGACGCTGGGAGTGAACACCCCGGAGATGAAGATGATCGGCAGGCCCGGGTAATCGGCCTTTATCCTGGCCGCCAGCTCCAGGCCGTCCATTTCCGGCATCTTGACGTCGGTGACAACGAGTTGGACCTCGGTTTGACCGAGCCTGGCCAACGCCCCTTCGGCATTGGAGGCGCCCAGGGCGTCGTACCCGATAGTCGTCAAAGTTTCGATCAACAGATCCAGTAGATACGGATCATCATCGACCACCAGAATTTTCACTTTGTCCGTCATACGCTCAGCCTCGGATGATGTTCAGCAACTGCCCGACCTTGGTATCAAGCAGCGCGGTGCTTGATGCCTCGACGTTCAACCGCAGCAGCGGCTCGGTGTTCGAGGGCCGGAGATTGAACCACCAGTCGTGATATTGGACGGTGAGACCATCCACTCCGTCGGCCTCGCCGTCACTGAAAGCGGCCGCGACTTCTTTCAAGGTGGCGTCGGTGTTGGCCACGCGGCTGTTGATTTCTCCGGAACGCACGTAGGGATCGATTTCCCGTAGGATCTCATGCAACTCCCGCCCCGAGCGGGACAGCAGCTCCAGGCAGACTAATAGCGCAATCACTCCGGAATCGGCAAACCAGTTTTCACGGAAATAGAAATGCCCGGAATGCTCCCCGCCGAAGACGGCATTATGCTTCCTCATGAGCGGCTTGATAATGGCGTGGCCGACCCGGGTGCGGATCGCGGTACCCCCGCGGCGTCGGATCAGCTCCGGCACGGCGCGGCTGCAGATGAGATTATAGAGAATCGTTTCATGCGGGGTGCGCGTCAAGATATTGTCGGCCACCAGCGCCGTAACCATGTCGCCGCCCAGCGGAGTGCCATCCTTCTGCAGCAAGAACATCCGGTCGGCGTCACCATCGAAGGCGGCGCCCAAATCGGCCTTGGTATCCTTCATGGCGCGTTGCAGGTCGACCAGGTTTTCTTTCTCGATCGGGCTGGGGGGATGATTCGGAAAGGTCCCGTCCGGTTTATAATACAGCGGTGTGATCGAGCAAGGGAGTTTTTCAAAAACGGGCGGCAGGATCAATCCGGCCATGCCGTTGCCGGCGTCAATGGCGATACGAAACGGTTTGATGACGGTCGGGTCGATGAACGACAACACGTGGGCGGCGAATTCACGGCTGATCTCTTTTCTGGCGATCGAACCCGGATGCGGCGATTTTTCGATCCGGTCGTGCACCAGGTCTTCGGCGACGACGTCCAGTCCCTCCGCTCCCGACAACGGTTCCGCCTCCCCGCGGCATATCTTGAAGCCGTTGTAATGGGAGGGGTTATGCGATGCGGTAATCATCACCCCGCCATCGTATCCGAACTTGCCTACGGCGAAATAAAGCGCATCGGTCGAGACCATTCCCAGATCAACGACGTCGATGCCCCGGTCGAGGATACCGGTGGCAAGAGCCTCGAACAGCTCATCGGACGACACGCGCATATCCCGTCCCACCGCGATCGAATGCGGTTTCAGGTATCCGGCCAGCGAATTTCCGATGCGATAGGCGATTTCCGGCGTCAGTTGATCCGGGACGGTGCCGCGGACATCGTAGGCTTTGAAAATGGAGCGATCAAAATCCATTTGCACTCCCCTTCTTTGGGCCAATATATCAATTCTCTGACAACCATGTCAAACTTATTACTATATCGTCAGATCGCGTCACTCAGTTGACCCTGCCACGGCCGGTTTTTGCTTGCGGTTCTCTTAAAGCCGCCCGACTTGACCCCGCCCATCCTCTTCTATCCCGGCGAACCCTGCCCCATCCACCGATGTTTATTCCCGGCTGCAAACCATATCTGTAAGGTCCGACTCGGTTCATTCTTGCCAATAATCTGGAGCAAAGTCGTTGCGTCTTGCCGTGGGAACATTCTGCCTAAGATACGGTATATTGCCCCCGGCGCCCACTTGACATTTACGCGGAGGCTGCGTATCATATATGGTAACCGAAGGGACCTTCTATGGGACTTACCTGCTGGAATTGCGGCAAAGACACCGGCATCGCGGCCAAGCCGACCCGGCTGGATCATTGCGACAAATGCCTGGCGGACCTCAAATGCTGCCGAGGATGCCGTTTCTATGACCCGCATGCCGCCCATCACTGCCGCGAGCGGATCGACGACCCGGTCAAGATTAAGGATAAAGCCAATTTTTGTGATTATTTCCAGACCCGCGTGGTTGGCGCCCGCGCTCTTAACCGCCTGACCAACAAAGAAGGGCGCAAGCAATCATTCGACGATCTTTTCAAAGATTAACCGCAGACCGCGACGGCAATCGGGTAGTATGCCCGGCGGTATGGCCAGCACTTTCACCATCCTTATTTTCCGCACGCGCCCCGTTTCCTTTTATGTATATTCTTAGGGATCAGATGAGATTGAAATCGGTTCCCCTGACTTATGGATCATATACCCACAATCGACCGACAGACGTCCTCATTGACAGAGTCCGACCATGGCCGGTTGGATGAAGGAGCCGTCGTCGATGTTATATGCCGATGCCGACGCGGATACCGAATGCCGGGACCGTTGCGCGCCGCCCATCAACCGACGCATGTCGTTACACGAGGCGAGGTGAACCATGTCCGACAATGAGAATGACGTAAAGGCCATTCATGACCTCTTGGCAAAGGATGCACTGGCCATTAAGGATACGGTGGTTCGGCTCCGTCGCCGTTTGCATCAGTACCCCGAAATCAGCAATCAAGAATTCCGCACCACTGCTCTTCTGAAAAGGGAATTGACAAAGCCGGGGATGGAAATTCACGACGGCCGTGCCCCAACCGGCCTGTGGGCCGATCTCGATTCCGGCCGTAGCGGTCCGGTGGTCGCGATCAGAACCGATATCGATGGCCTGGAGGTAACTGAAGAAACCTCGCTGCCATATGCGTCGAAAGTCGCGGGGCGTATGCACGCCTGCGGGCACGACGCCCATATGGCGATGCTGATCGGCGCCGCCCGACTACTGGCCAAACAGCGGAAGCGTCTGTGCGGGCGGGTCCGGTTCATCTGCCAACCGGCCGAGGAGATGCCGCCGGGCGGCGCCCGGCCGATGATCGCCGCCGGGGTGCTGGAACGGCCCCGGGTGGACGTCATCCTGGCTGCCCATGTCGACCCGGCCCTTCCCATCGGGGTCATCGGCTTATGCGACGGTGTCGGCATGGCCTCGGTGTACGATTTCGATCTGCGGATCATCGGCCGTTCCGGCCACGCGGCGCTGCCGCATTTGGCGGTGGATGCCGTCACTATCGCCGCCGAAATTATCACTGGCCTGCAACAGATCATATCGCGGATGATCGATCCGATGAGTCCGGCGGTGATATCCTTCGGCAGCATCATCGGCGGCCAGGTCCGCAACGCCATCGCCGGCGAGGTGCGCCTTAAGGGAACCGCCCGATCACTCGACCGGGCGTTGACGAGAAGACTCCCCCGCCTGATCCAAAAAACGGCCGTCGGGATCGGGCGGGCTTTCGGCGCCAAAGTCGAGGTGACCTCCATCTCCGGCTATCCGGTGCTGGTGAACGATCCCCGCGTGAACACGTTCATCGCCGCCGCTTTTCGCTCCGTATATCCGGAAGGTATGGTGCGGCGGCTGCCCCCCATTGCGGGGGCGGAGGATTTCGCCTGTTACCTGGAGCGGGTTCCGGGCGCCATGCTTCGGCTGGGCGTCGGCAACAAGCGGATCGGCGCCGACAAGCCCTGGCATCATGAGGCGTTTATGATTGACGAGGAAGCGCTTCTAATTGGATATTGCACTATGGCTGCGACCGCCGTCGATCTGCTGCACCATTGGCCGGGACGGCATAAATGAAATTCCTCTGCGCCCTGGGGGTGTTTCTCCTCATACCCTGCACGACCAGTGCCGAGATCATCCCCGGTCAGGCGATTTCCTGGACCACCTTTTCGTACATTACGACCATTGCCCTCAGTTCCGATTTCGTCTACTTCGGCACGACCGAGGGTATTCTTCGGTATCAGCGGTATGAACGGAAATGGTATGATCCGATCACCGTTTCCGACGGCCTGCCGGGGCATGAGGTGCGCCGGCTGGCCGTGTCGTTCGACGATCAGTTCATCACCGCCGAAACCGAGGACGGATTGTACTCCTGGTCTGACCTGAGCAATCGTTGGTACCTGGAGACCGATTTTCCAAGTCAGGATTCCCGGGATTCCCGTCCCCGGCCTCCCCTGCCGATCATGATGATGCCCTTCGGATATTCGATGTCGGCCGAGGGATACTTCTCCGACAACCAATTTCGCGACTGGCAGATCACCGGTCTTATCGATGATCAGTCCGGGACGGTTTTCATTGGTACCTGGGGACTGGGTCCAGCCAAGGCGGATGATCGCAGCCTGATGGTTGAGTTAATGCCGTATGGCCTTTTGCAGAAGCGAACCGACGTTATCTACAAAGATGGAGATTCGCTCTGGCTGGCCGGCAACGCTGGACATTCATCCCCCTCGTATCCCAATGCCCGCGCCGGCATCACGCTGTTTGAAAGATCCCAGCAGCGATTCACCTTTTGGGAACCCCGTTACATTCCGGCCTTTGGCTCCGACGTGATCTATGACATCGCCGGCGACGACAAGAACATCTATTTCGCCGGGCAATTCGGCCTGACTATCCGGCCACGCAAGGATGACCGCTTCTTCACCCTGGGTCGGGGAGACGGCCTTCCCGACAAAGAGGTTACCGCGTTGGCCGTCGGTAAGGATTCGGTCTGGGTCGGCACCGCCCACGGTTTGGGGCTGTATATGCCGTCAACCAATAGCGCGGTGACGGTCGGGAAGAAGGTCTTGGGCGAGTTGTTTATCACCGCGCTGCAGTTGGCTCCGGGAAGGTTAATCATCGGAACCACCCTCGGCGCCTACTATATCGATTTTGCGACCAAAACCATCGGCCGGATGAAAGACCCCGAGGGAATTCTGCGCGGTCTGGTCCGGCATATTTTCCTCTACAAGAATGAGCTTTACGTTTCCTCGGATTGGGGTTTAACCTCGGTCGATCTGAGCACCGAAAAGGCCTCCCCGGTGCCGTATATCGATCTTCCCGACGGCGTCTATGCCGCCGCCGCCGGCGATAAGTACATCGCCGCCGCTTTGGGTGATGGCCTCCTGTTGATCGATCGCGCCACCGGCAAGCGGCGCAAATTCACCGAGGAGGACGGCCTCCTATCGATTAAGATCAACGCCATCGTCCCGGACGGCAATTATCTCTGGCTTGGCTCCGAGGAAGGCCTGACGCGCTTCAAATGGATCAATCCCGACCGCGTGGATTGACGCGATTCCTCTTTCATCGACCCTCAGTTTTGCGTATAATAGGCCGACAACTGAAGTAGATCGACACACCCCGCCGGATATCCGGTCGGGGCTTTCGTCGTTGCCTAAAAATGGGATAGACAGCATGCCCTCGACATCATTGCCGTCAAGAATCGCTCACCTCTTTTCGTCATCCAACCGATTCCAGGCTCTCTGTGAGGAGATATTAAAGAAGCAACAACTCCTCGCTGAAGGGAGCCATCACCATGGTTCCGCATCTCTATCGCTTTCCGGCCTGGCGGGGGGATCGGTGGCGTTCCTGCTGGCGGCTCTGCACCAGCGCCTTGACCATAATATACTGTTTGTCGCGGGCAACTTCGAAGAAGGTCAAAGCCTGGCCGACGACCTGAGCAATATCATCGGCGAGGAAGCGGTCTGTTATTTTCCGTCGCGACAGATCACTCTCTATGAGTTTAATTCGCCGACCGGCGAGATCATCGGCCAGCGGCTGGCGGCCTTGGCGGGGTTGATGTCTGGCCAAAAACGGGTTGTGGTCGCCCCGGCCGAGGCGATAATCGAGCCGACCATCGCCAAGGCGACCTTTCTGGCGGAATCGCTGCGCCTCACGATCGGCCAGAAACTGGAGCCGGAGGAACTGGCCGGCCGTCTGGTCGCCCTCGGCTTCAACCGCGTGGCGGCGGTGGAAGAGGTGGGCGATTTTGCCGTCCGGGGCGGCCTGATCGATTTCTTTTCCCCTTCCAGCGAACTGCCGATCCGCGCCGAATTCATCGGCGATGAGATCGAATCACTGCGCCTGTTCGACGTTCGCGACCAGCGCACCATCGACCGTCTGGATAATATTGATCTCTTGCCTCGCCGCGAGGTGCCGATCCGGTCGGAAACGTTGGAAAGCTATCTCGAGCGTCTTCCGGAGCATGACGCCGATTTGATTCGCGCCCGCTTCATTTCCGAACCGGAACTCCCCGGCCTCGAATGGCTGGCCGTCAGCTTTGGCATCACGCCGGGATCGCTGCTTGATTATCTGGACGGCGATGATCTGGTCGTCCTCGACGGCAGCCGGGCTCTTCGGGATATGATGAAGGAGCATATCCAGGAAGGACAGCGCCAGTTCGAGCGGGCGAAGACCCGCCTGGTCGCCCCGCCGCCGGTCGAGCAGTATTACCGCAGTCCCGATTCACAATTTCAGCGGCTGTTGTCATATGTCGCGCTGGATATTCATCCCTTTTTTTATTTTTAATGATTCAACTTAGATCTTCACTGCCGGGAACACCCCGCGGTCGGCAGCCGCCTCGATTATCTGGCCGAACTG
>CAZPEV010000108.1:0-11640 GCA_964585635.1 uncultured Ignavibacteriales bacterium | reverse complement strand
CCACGGTCGACATCCCCACGACCCGCCACAGGCGGGTCTCGCGGGGACGAATTTGATATCTATCGAAAGGCCCGGCGGGGCGGGACACCAGAGCGTCCGGGCGCAGATATAGAATGCGAGTGGGGCTCATATATAAGGGGGTGGAGTAGCGATCACCATCGAAGTTGTACTGATTTTGGAGCAGGAGGTTTGCGGGCAGAGGTTGTCCCACAAGTATCGTTTTTCGGGGTTCGGGCAGGTTTTGAGCGCCGCTGGTCGGCCACCAGCGGATGACCTGATGTAATTTGTTGCCTGATCATCGGGTCACACCGCCGCTTCGCGTCGGCAAAACCCGCCGAAACGGTTAAGGCGGACTTATTGGGCAACCTCAGTAGATTCGTCTGCCACCAGGTCTCACCCGGCGCCCATGCCACAATGGCCTTGATGTCCGTATAGTACAAGGTTACATTGCCGCAAGTCGATTCATGAGGCGGTATGGAATTTCCGATCTGGGAGCCATTCGTATCCAATAGCATCCTGATCGCGGTGGTGGCGACGTTGCATGTCTTCGTCTCCCATTTTGCCATCGGCGGCGGGTTGTATCTGGTGCTGATGGAAACTATCGCCCGCCGCAGGAATGATACCGCTCATTTGGCATATATCCAGCGGCATTCCCGCTTCTTTCTGTTGGTGACGATTGTCTTCGGGGCGGTCACCGGCGTCGGCATCTGGATCACGATCGGCCTGATCAGCCCGGTTGCGACGACCTGGCTGATCCGTACCTTCGTCTGGGGCTTTGCGACCGAATGGGTCTTCTTCCTGGTCGAGATTGCCGCGATCATCATTTATTATTACGGTTGGAAGCGGCTGGCGCCATCGACCCACCTTGCCGTCGGCTGGATCTATTTTGGCGCCGCCTGGCTGTCGCTGTTTGTCATCAACGGGATCGTGACTTTCATGCTCACCCCCGGGCAATGGCTGACCAGCGGCAATTTCTGGGACGGCTTCTTCAACCCGACCTTCTGGCCGTCGCTTCTGTTTCGGACCTTTATCTGCCTGATGCTGGCCGGTCTTTATGCGACCGTGACCATCGCCAAAGAGAGGGATGTCAGTCTCAAGGCTCGAATGCTGCGTTATAATGGCGTTCTCATTCTTGGTTCCTTGATTCTGGCCTCGCCGGCCGGATATTGGTATTTCATGGCGCTGCCGCCGGCGGTGGCGTCCGGCTTCATCGCCGGGGCGACGCCGATGATTGCCCTGCAGGTGATGGCTTTTGCCGCCGGCGTGCTGTTCCTGCTGACGCTTCTCGGCACAATTATTTTCCCCCGCAACTGGGGGTATGTGTCGGCGGGGGTGCTGCTGTTGTGCGGCCTTCTTACATTGGGAGGATTTGAATGGACGCGGGAGTCGCTTCGCAAGCCGTTTTTGATTTATGATTTCCTCTACGGCAATAACATCATGAAGGCCGACGCGAAAGAATCGCCGGAGGTTTACCCGGAGCCATACGCCTACACCACCGGCGACCGGGGGCGCGACCTGTATCTTAATCGTTGCCGGCCGTGCCACACGATTTCCGGATATAAGTCGCTGGCCGACAAACTGGCCGGAGTCGACCAGAAGCATATTGAGAATATCATCCCGCGCTTGCAGTTCTTCAGTGGCAAGATGCCGGCGTTTCCGGGGAATGAGGATGACGCCGGGGCGCTGGCGAAATACTTAATATCGGTTGCCGTTCCCGATCCGTTGGCGGTTCATCCCGAAATGCCCGACACAACCAAGGCGCGGCTGGTCTTTGCCCGCCGCTGCGGCGGATGCCATTCGCTGAGCGGAGGATTCCGCCCGCTGGCAGCATCTTTTGCCGGGCAGAGCGCCTTAGATGCCGCCGAGATTATCCGGGGATTGCCGGATATCACCGACCAGATGCCGCCCTTCACCGGCTCCGACGAGGAGCTGCGCCTGCTGATTCTTTATTTGTCCGGGGGAGACAATGCTGCCCATAGGTAATATCGCTCTGGTGGCCGCGTCATCCGGCGGACCATCGCTGACGATACCGGGGCCATACTGGCTGTTCACGATCCTGCATTGGCTGACCCTGGCGCTGCACTTGACGGCGATGAATATCCTTTTCGGCGGCCTTGTGATTCTGCTTCTGGCGCGGCGCGGCTTGTTCAATCAGATGATGCATGATATCGAGATAGACCTGCTGCCGACCGCCATGGCCGCGACCATTACGTTGGGCGTGGCGCCGCTTTTATTTGTGCAGGTGATCTACGGCGGCTTCTTCTACTCCGCGTCGATAGTCTCCGCCTGGAACTGGTTTCTTTTGATTCCCGTTGTGCTGGCGACCTATTACCTGCTGTACGCCGCGGCGATGAAGCCGGGTTTGTCGATCCGCGCACAGACGATGCTGCTGTGGGGGGCGGCGGTGGGACTGATATATATTTCATATACCTTGACGATGATTTCCGACCTGGCCCAGAAGCCGGACACGTGGGGGGGGTTATATCAGGCATCGCCATCAGGTGGGAGCCTGAATCCATCGTGGGGGCAGACCATTTTCCGCTGGGGTCACAGCATTGCCGGGGCGCTGGCGGTGGCCGGGGTCGTGATCGTGCTGTTTGCCCTTTATCATCGCCGCCTCGCCCAGAATCGCGATCTGATGAAATTCGGGATCAGGATGTTTCTTCTGGGGGTGATTAAGGCGACGGCGCTGGCGATTATCTATCTGTTTACGCTGAAGGGGATCATCCTTAAGGCATTCCTGGTGTCGCCGGGAGTGCATGCCATATTGGCTGCGATTCTGCTGAATATCGCGGCGGCGATACTACTGGTTAGTGCGCCCGGTTCGGACCGTCCCCGGCGGGCAGCCGTGAGCGGCGCGGCGCTGGTATTCGGGGGGGTGCTGATGATGGTCATCGCCCGGCATTATCTGCGGCTGGTTTATCTGGAAGGGCGTTTCGATCCGGCAGCGCTGCCGGTATCGATGCCGTGGTCGCCGTTTTTAATGTTTGCCGTCACGCTTGTGATCGGGCTGATAGTTCTCCTCTGGATGGTGCGGCGGTATTTTGGAGCGGCCGAATCAACCTGAATCTTCTTCAAAACACCCCAAAACAAGGGGAGTGTTGAAGAAGTCCTTACCGTCTTTGCGAGGAGCCCCGCTTCTTGCGGGACGACGTGGCAATCTCGATTTTCATAGGGGAACCGAGATCGCCACGACCCGCCACGGGCGGGTCTCGCGATGACGAATTTTAGGTTTTTCAACAGGCCCCAAGTACGGCGGCCAGCCGGTTGGTGTCCGCAAAGAGATTATGTCGATCTAGCTCTTGGGGGGGGATGCGACCAATCGGTCGAAGTAATCGCGGAAAACCGCCTCCGGCTGGGCGCCGGTGACGCGTCCGATTTCCTTGCCGGCGGCGTCGAAGAAAATGGTCATCGGGATGCCGCGCCCCAGCTTGAATTCATCCACGACCCGGCTGTCGCCAAGGACGATGACCCAGGGAATTTGCATTTGGTAGACGAACGGCGTGACCGGGTCGAGAGTGCGATCGACCGAGATGCCGACAATTTCCAACCCCTTGGGCTTATATTCCGCGTATAGTTTTTTGAGGACCGGCATCTCATAACGGCAGGGGCCGCACCAGGTGGCCCAGAAATTGATCACCAGAGGATTGCCGACAAATTCCGACCAGCGGCGTTTCCGTCCAAAAAGATCGTTGAGGATAAACCGTTGCGGCGGATTATTCGCCTCTGTCATAGCCGGTCCGGCGGTCGGTGTGCCTTTGGAGGTCGATGTGGAGTTACCGTCTTTTCCGCAGCCGAAGGCCAGAAGCGCCGTCAATGCGACCGCAAGCAAAAGCAGAATTGTACCGGGGATTCTTGCGGTCATAGCCAGTCTGGAAGTATCCGGCCCGTGCCAGCCAAATCCATGGAAAGCCATCATGGCTGGCTGGAAGGCTCCTTGTCCTTTTTTCTCTTATCCATGAATTGGGCGAACGTGACGGTCTTATAGGTGTCATCTTTAAGGTAATCGAGGATATCGTACAAAGCCTCTTTGGGGCGGTAGCCGACAACAGGGGCGATCTTTTCCAGGGTGGAAGTCATAAGCCAATAGGTGGGATATCCTGTGATCTTGTACTCTTTGGCCAGCCCCCGGCCGTTGGTGATCCAGCCATCAACATTCAAGGTATCGAATGAGTCGCCGTCAACGCTAATACTGATGTAGTACTTGTCGAGAATGGCGATGACTTCCGGCTCTTTGAAGGTAGTGGCGTGCATCCGCTTACAATAGCCGCACCACTTGGCGGTAAACTCCAGAAAGATCTTTTTCCCGGTACTCTTGGCCAGCTTCAGGCCCTCATCGTATTTGTGCCAGGTAATTGCCGTCGGAACGGCGGCGGCGGCCGACGAGATCGTCTCCTTTTTTGCCTCCGATGTCCCCTTGGCGGGGTCATTATCACCGGCCCAGACGGCCGACAGGAGAAAGGCAGTGCAGAACAACAAGCAGGTCAATCTGGTCTTCATATCGCTCCGCGGTCAGACGCTTTCCGGCGAAAGCCGGCTTCATCCTTATATGCAATCAGGCTATATAAGTCTACGGGATTTTCGGGAAAAATCAAGCTGATTCTTTGGGGTAAATCATTGACCGGCGGGGGCCAGATAGACCTTGGCGTCGCCCAGCATCTCTTTCAGGTCATCGACGATACTTCCGGTGAGATTGACCCGCGTCTGGCGGGGCCGGATTTCCAGTTCCTCGCCGTTATGGCGGGCCAGAATAATGACTTCCCGATCTCCGGGATGAGAATTAAGAATGGGCCACAGATCGGCGAGACGTTCGTAATCCTCCCGGTCGATCTTGAGGATCAGGCGGCATTCGAAAAACTCGCTTAGGCGGTTGAGGGGGATGACGCCCGATACCAGCAGTTTGGGGGCCTGCCCCTCGCGTGTCGAAATCCGGCCGGAGGCCAACACCACCTCATCGACCCGAATAAACGGCCGCGCCCGATCGTAGCAGTCGGAAAACAGGATTAGCTCCAGGCTCCCGCTGAAATCCTCGATGGTGACGAAAGCCATCTGGTTGCCGCGCTTGTCGAGCATCACCTTGACGGCCTGAACGATTCCACCGATGCGGGCCTCCTTGCCATCATCCGAGGCGTCGATCATATTCGACGACAAGCTGGCAAAGCGATCCAACTCCCGCCGGTAGCGAGCGAGGGGATGGCCGGAGACATAGAATCCGAGCATTTCCTTTTCAGAGTTCAAGCGGATGGACACCGGCCAGTCATCGACGGCCGGGAGGTCCGGCGCCCGCCGGGTGGCGTCATCGTTGCCGCCGCCGAACATGTCGACCGTGTGCGAATCACGCTGCACGGTCTGGCCGTAGGCGATCATCGTCTCCAGCGATTCGGTCATGGCGCGGCGGTTGGCGTGAACCGAGTCGAACGCCCCGGCCGCGATCATCGATTCCAAAGCCCGTTTGTTGAGAGCGCGCAGGTCGACCCGGGCCACGAAATCGGCCAGGGAGGTGAACTTCCCCCCGGACTCGACCGCTTTGGCGATCTGTTCTACCGGGCCGGCGCCGACATTCTTGATGGCCAAAAGGCCAAAACGAATTTTGGCGCCGATGACTGTGAACATGCCCTGGGACTCATTGACGTCCGGCGGCAATAATTCCACTCCCATGCGGCGGCATTCATCCATAAGAACCACGACGCGGTCGGCATCCCCCATTTCCGAGGAAAGAGCGGCGGCCATGAATTCCTGGGGATAGTAAATCTTGAGCCAGGCGGTTTGATAGGCCAGGAGGGCGTAGCAGGTGGAATGGGCGCGATTAAAGCCATAGCGGGCGAAGGTTTCGATAAGGTCGAAAATCCGCTCGGCCGTCTTCTGGTCAGCCTTGTGCCTGACCGCGCCCTCGATGAATCCCTTCTTTTGCTCGGCCATGATCTTGGCGTCTTTTTTCCCCATCGCCTTGCGCAACAAGTCGGCCTGGCCGAGGGTATATCCGGCCAGGGAATGGGCGATCTTCTGCACCTGCTCCTGGAAGACAATGACGCCATAGGTATCGTGAAGAATCTTTTCGAGCAGGGGATGCTCGAAGCTGACCTTTTCCCGGCCATATTTGCGGTTGATGTAAATATCAATCATCCCGGAGTCGAGCGGTCCGGGACGGTAGAGGGCGTTCATGGCGACCAGATCAGTCAGGCAGGTCGGTTTCAGCTTGCAGAGGTAATCCCGCATTCCGGCCGATTCAAACTGAAACACCCCAATCGTGTGCCCGGCGCCGAAGAGGGCGTAGACTTTGGGGTCGGTCAGGTCGAGATCGTCCAGGTTGACGTCGATTCCCTTGCCGGCCCGGATCATTTTGATGGCATCGTCGATGACGGTCAAGGTCCGCAGGCCGAGAAAATCCATTTTCAACAGCCCGACCTGCTCCACCCAGGTCATGTCGTATTGCGTCGTGATTTCGTCTTTGGAACTTTTGAACAGCGGGACATAATCGGTCAGGTCGGTCGGGGCGATGACCACCCCGGCGGCGTGGGTGGAGGCGTGGCGGGTCAGCCCCTCCAGCGTCCTCGACAGGGAGATCACCTTGGCCACCTGGGGGTCGGACTTCACCAATTGCTGCAGTTCCGGGACCTGTTTGAGAGCCTTGTCCAGCGTCATTTCGGGGGCGGCCGGGATCATCTTGGCGATCCTGTCCACCTCCCCGTAGGGGATGGCCAGGACCCGGCCGACGTCGCGCACCACTCCCCGTGCCGCCATAGTGCCAAAGGTGATGATTTGGGTAACGTTCTCGCGGCCGTATTTTTCGACGACGTGCTGGATCACCTGATCCCGTCCGCGATCGGCGAAATCGATGTCGATATCCGGCATCGACACCCGATCAGGATTCAGGAACCGCTCGAAGAGAAGATCGTACTTGATCGGGTCGACGTTGGTGATATCAAGGCAGTATGACACGATCGATCCGGCGGCCGATCCACGTCCCGGCCCGACCGGGATATCATGCTGGTGGGCGTACTCGACGATTTCCCGGACGATCAGGAAGTACCCGGCGTATCGCATCTGCCGGATGACCCCCAATTCGTATTCCAGCCGCTTTTCCACCTCGGGCGTGATTTCCGGGTAGCGCCGTTTCATCCCCTCGCGAGCCAATTCCGCCAGGTAGTCATCGGGGGATTTATCCGCGTCCGGGATGGGGAAGGCCGGCAGGAGCAGTTTCCCGATCTCGATTTCAAGGTTACACTGCTCGGCGATCGTGATGGTGTTGTCGATGGCGGCGGGGTAGTCGGCAAATACCCGCTGCATCTCCTCGGCCGACTTGAAGTATATCTGATCGGTGGTGTACCGCATCCGGTCGGTGTCGCTCACGAGCTTGCCGGTCTGGATGCAGAGCAGCACATCATGGGCCTCGGCATCCTCCTGCTTCAGGTAATGACAATCGTTGGTCGCGACCGTCGGCAGGCTGTATTTCTCGGCGATGGCGAGCAGTTTCGGCAGGGTTTCAAGTTCTATGGGAAGGTCATGGTTTTGCAATTCGATATAGAAATCGCCGTCAAACAGTTCGCCGTAGAATTTGGCCGCTTCCTCGGCCCGATTCTGATCGCCGCGCGCCAGCCAGTAGAAAATTTCTCCCTTTTGGCAGGCGGACAGCGCGATCAGGCCGGAGAAATGCTCCTTGAGGATTTCCCGGTCGATCCTCGGCCGGTGATAGAATCCCTCGCGATAGGCGATGGATGACAGCTTCATCAGGTTCTTATAGCCGGTCCGGTTCTTGATCAAAAGGACCAGATGAAAGCCGCCGTCGGGGTATCCCGGCATCCGTTTATGATCTTTCCGGGAGGTTCCGGCGACGTAGGCTTCCATTCCGATGATCGGTTTAATTCCGGCGGCGGCGGCCTTTTTGTAGAATTCGATGGCGCCGAACATGTTGCCATGATCGGTGATGGCCAGCGCCGGCATGCCGAATTTTTTGGCGGCCGCTATCAGGTCATCGATTCGGCTGGCGCCATCGAGCAGCGAGTACTGGGTGTGGTTATGGAGGTGGATAAAGCTGCTTTTCTTCATAGATGCGACTTATCTATCGGTACTCATGCGGATGGTATGGTATCAGAAAGCGCCCCCTGGTCAAGGGTTTAATTTAACGAAATCATATCCGGCTATTTCGCAACGACTTCCTTGACCCGCCCCAAGATGATCTGATCGGGGTCGAAGCGTACCTGTTTGACCCCTTGCGGGAAGGGTCCCAGAATAAACTCCCGTTGCTGTCCGACGCCATCCACGCGGAAAAGCTGTTTGGAACCATCACCGAATTCGATTTGAACCGGGAAGGGGGTCGCGAAGCCGCTGTCGACGCCGGAGACGGCGATGGTCAGGTTGACGGTCGGCCGCCCGTGATCATCCAGCACGACGGCATAACCGCAATGGAAATCGGGAATTTTCCAGCCGTACAGCCATTGCGCGAAAAATTGCAGCGCCCGCGGTGGGCCCAGATAATGCCGGGCCAGGCTGATAAAATCGACGCTGGTTGCCTGCTGTCCGCGAAAGGAACGGGCATAGTCGGCCAGCATGATCAAGAAGAAGGTGCTGCGGTAGGAGGGACCATCGATCTCAAAGCGGAGCATTTGCAGCATGTAGGCCGCCTTGGCATAGACCAGCGCAACATAATCGCCGGGGGAGTACGATTGCAGAAGGCGCATCCCCATCACGATCGGTCCGGCCTTGTATCCGCGCGAATAGACCTCGTGGATTCTCCCTTCTTCCAGAACCTGCCGCCGCCAAGTATCGACCAGTTCACGATAGGCAGCCGTGTCACGTCGCCGATCCAGCAAGTACAGGGCGGCCGAGAATTCCGCCAGCCCCTCCGAGAGCCACATGTCGCGATAGGTGCGCGGCACGACCGTATGTCCCCACCATTGATGGGCCACCTCGTGCGCCCGGAAGCGGGACTGGTCGCGACGGGCGTTGAATGTCACTTGTGAGAGATGGATCAGCCCGGGACTGCTCTGGCCGGAAAAGAGCGGTTGGTCCACGATTTCCAGCGACGGCGCCAGGGGTGGGCCGAACCAGTCGTAAAAGGAGGCAAATGATTCGGTCATATCCTGCAGCACCCCCCTGGGAATATGGCTGTTGAACAGGCCCTGGTTATCCTCGCGGCGGACGTAGAGTGTCAACGGTATTTCGCGCACCGAGTCGCGCAGCGTGTCGTAGACGCCGGCGGCGAAGCTGACATAGGAAATATCGGCGTCGGCGCGGTAGGTGACCGTCTTGAGATCGCCGGATACCGTTTCATCGATCTTGCGGCCGACGGCGATAAGCGCCAGGTCCTTATGCAGGGTGTAGCTGATGGTGTACCGTCCCAGTTCGCGATGCGGCAGGCTCGGAAACCAACTGGTCATGTTGATCGGATAATCGACCCCGCCGCCGCCTGCTTCGAGGAATTTCCCGCGATAATAGACGGTCACCTGGTCCGAGGGGGGGCAGTTGGGGAGAGATCGCGCCAGGTAGAGAAGCGACCGGCGGTACTTTTTGATGAACGACAACCGCCGTCCGGAGAGGTCGAGCGCTGAGTCGACGGAAAACAGATAGGGAAGATTCAGCATGAGGCCGCGGCGGTCGTTGCCGGGGGCAAAGAAGATGGTGCTGACGGCATCGAAGCGGCCCGATTCCCTCAGGCGGACACTGATATGGTTGGAATCAACCTCCATCGGCCGCGACGCCAAATAGTCGTTGAGGGAATACCCGGCCAAAAGATAGGGGGTGTCGAATTTCTTGTCGTAGAGGTAGACGTGCAGTTGCTCGGAGATGTCGGGCGAAAGGTAGAGAACGACTTGGGCGTTGTTTTCCAGTTCCAGGTCAACCCAGACCGGAGGGGGCGCGGTCTCCCGATGTGACCATAGGGCCAGCTCGCCGGAGAGGGATACGCCGAAATATTTGTCCGGGGCGTCGAGCATAAACTGCAACTTTTGCCGGTAGGAAGCGGCGATTTTCCCCTCGCTCCAGGTCAGCCGACCGATGCCCGGCAGCTTTGGCAGGTCGTTGCCGCAGAGATAGGCTGAAAGGAAGGGAACGGACATTGTGGCCCCGAACCGTTCCTGCCAGGAAACGTCGAGTCCGGAGGTATCGAGGATGCGGATTTCTCCCCGGCCGATGAAGAAGCAGTCGGCCCAGGCGCCGTCCGGGCGGCGATAGAGGGCGCCGTCGATCAGCGCAATTTGCGCTTTGCCGCCATAGTCGATAAGGATATCCTTCACGGGAGAGGCCAACGCCCTGGAGCCGAATCTTCCTTTCATCTCGGGGAAAAGGGTGTTGCCGTCGCGATCCAAGCCGCTGACAGCAGCAGATGCGGTGAGCAACAACATGATTGTCAGGAAAGAAATCAAACCTCGCGCCCGGCTACCAGATGTCGGATGGGAAATCATTATTGTCCTGTCGGCATATCGCTTTCAGATTGCATCCATGATGAATTTACCTCCCAGATACAGCAGAAACAGGGCACAGAGGGAGATCAGAATATAATAGGGCCGCCCGACCAGGAGCTTTTTGCCCAGCGCGAGCATAAGCGACACGAAGGTGTACCAGACCAGATCCGACATGATATGGCCGACATAGAAGACGGCCGGTCCGGCGACGCCGTGCACCAGCGACTTGGTCAGAAAGGCCGATCCGATCGTCGCCCACCAGACAAACCAGTAGGGGCTGGAAAGCGAGGCGGTAATCCCTTTGCCGATCAGCAGCCCCGATTTGGCGCCCGGCTGATTGGGATCGAACGATACCCGGCCGCGGATGATATCGTGAAGCATCATGGCGCCCATCAGGATCAGGGCCACGCCGCCGAGGATGCCGATCACCGTGAAAGCGGCCTGCGATGCCAGCAGCTCCGACAGCCCGAACGCCAGCGCGACGACGACCACCAATTCGGCGATGGCATGGCCGCCGGTGATGATCGGGCCGGTCCAAAAACCCTTGCGGGTCGATTCCACGATGTCGACGGTCAGAAGCGGTCCCGGCATCAGCGCTCCGGAGAAGCCGACTCCGAACGAGGTCAGAAACAGCATCAGAAGCGACATAGGAAGAATATACGCAGAGGATGCCGGCCTCCGCAAGGGGGCCGGGCGGGGAAGTCAAGGCCACGCCGCGCTTACCGTCTCCGCAGGTTGTGAATCGTCGACGCCACCGTCAGGATGACGCCCCAGTAAAAGACAAACTCAAAGAAGGGAAAGACGGTCGCCGATAATGGCGATACTCCCTGCAGCATCGGCGGCTTCTCCAAAATTCCGCGATAGACGGCCCAGATATGAGTGATGGTCCCCACGGCGCCGCCGAGCAGAAAATAATTGAGCACCGGTCTTCCCGGAAAATGAAGCGCCAGCCACCAGAGGGCATAGCCCAGGAATGCGAATAAAAGACCGTAGCACGGGGGAATATACCAGCGCGCCCAGCTTGGGAAGACGTAACCGTAGACCGAATCCCAATACAGTATGGCTCCCAAGAAAAGCCAGATGGCGGCCCAGAAAATCCCCGCGCTCACCACGAGCGGCCATTTCAACCGCTGGAAATTTTCGGCCGTCACCCGCCGCATCATCAGGATGACAAAGGCGGTATCGACGACGAGGCCGATGAGCGTGGCACCGGCGATGAGCGCCAGGGCGAGGTAGAGGT
>CAZPEV010000107.1:314-11695 GCA_964585635.1 uncultured Ignavibacteriales bacterium | reverse complement strand
GGAATAGCCATGGCCGCCCCACAGATATCTCCAATTGACACCGAACGCATATTCATACCCATCCGACCAGCCATCGATGGTGTTGCTTTCCTCGACGGCCTCCTCGCGACTGAAGTTGATGTAATCGACACCCACGATTCCCAGGGCCGACAACTGGTGTCGCGGCGACAGATCAAAAACCACCTTTCCCTGGTAATCGGAGTAGCGGGGAACCACTCCGACCCCGATGGCTTTGACGAGAAGGTCGAGGTAACTGCGTCGGGCCGAAACCATCCAGGAGCCGCGCGCGGCGATCGGACCCTCGCCGACGAGACCCACGCCGGCCATATTAAAATCGGCCTGCAGGCCGAAGTCGTCACGATTTCCCTCTCGGAACGACAACGACATGATCGACGACAGGCGGTCGCCGTAGGCAGCCGAGAAACCTCCGGCCGAGAAAGTCACATTCTTTATGAAGTCGGTATTTATCAAACTGATCGGCCCGCCAGACGTCCCGAACAGGGGGTAGTGATTGATGTTGGGGATTTCGATGTTATCGACGTAGAAGGAGTTCTCGGTCGGACTGCCGCCGCGAACGATCAAGTTGTTCACCTGGTCGTTGACCTTGGCGATGCTTGGCAGGCTGAGCATAATGCGGCTTACGTCCTCGGCCGAAGCGGGCGAGCGGCGAACCTCTTCGGTCGAAAACGTGGTGGAACTGGTGGGCTCCGAGGGATCATCACTGAAGTAGCCCCCGCTGACTTTGACGCCTTTCATCTCGATCAGCAGTACGCGAAGGCGGGCGTCGAAGACGGTCGTCCGGCCGGCTCTGACGATAACATCGGTCTGAGTCATCGCCCGGTATCCCACGGTGCTGAACTGAACGGCGTAGCTGCCCACGGGACAGTCGGCAATCCTAAAAGCCCCAAGACTGTCCGTCGCGGCGCCTTGTTGCGTTCCAACCATCCGTACGGAAACCCCGATCAGCGGTGTGCCGGTCTCGGCGTCGAAGACCTGTCCTCTGATGGAGCCGGTTCGCGGAGTGCGTTTCTCTGCGGTTCCGTCATCCGCGACCACGGCCGAACTGGAGCCGGCAGCGACGAGAGCTGGAATAAGAAGCATTTTTAGGAATCGGTTCATGAGGGCACCCATAAATGACTATTGTCCAATAAATGACCGTCGGTCATACCAAGACCAAAAAGAGAGATCATGAGGATTCCGGCTCCGAGCCGCCCTTTATTGGCGCCAAGCCCCTGGCCACCAGCATTTCCTTGGCCGGATACAGGGTCTCGACAGGAAGACCCATGAGCTTCAGAATCTCGCCTCTATTCTTTATCATTCCAATAACACCGTTGCTTGTGGCCCACAGCAACACGGACATCACCCAGGGGTGGACATCCCCGGCGATCGTGCCGTCCCTGTGGCCGGTCTCGATCGCTTGCGCCAGAACCATAAGGGATGTCTCCTTGTAGCCTTGCAATCCTTTGGGAACCATCTCCTCTGCAATCGTCCTAAAAGTTTCCGGGTCCATACTGCCGACGTACAGCATCGCGGTGAAGTAATTGGGATAATCGAAGCAGAATTGGTAGTACGCCCGGCCAATCGCTCTCACCTTGGCAAGGCCGGTCGTCTCGGAAGCGGCGGCCTTCTCAAAGCGCTCATGAAGCATCTGTCCGGCACGCATGTCGATGGCGAAGTATAGGTGCTCTTTGCTCCTGAAATAGAGATAGATTGTCCCTTTGCTGATTTCAGCCTTTTCGGCAACATCCTCGATCGTGGAATTCTTCAGACCCTTCTCCGCGAATACCATCAAGGCGGCATCCAGGATGAGGTCTATCCGCTGTCTTTTCTCCCGCTCCCGTCGCTCAGCTGTAGTCATATCGCCCCAACACCTAAGGCTCAATATAGTATTATGGTCAGTTACTGACCACTGGTCAATCGCACCCATAAGTTAAGGTCTGGCAGGCGTTAGTCAAGCGTTTTTTTGGTCTTGCATCTCGTCAAACCCTTCGGAGACAGAGTGCTCTAATCCGACTTGCATTTGTATCCGACAGCATTACAAAGAGTTACATGAAATGGAGATGGGGGGAGTCCAATTCGCCTGAGACAAACAAGCTCGCCAGAGGGCGAACAAGCCCCTCGCGGCGAGGCTATATCCGCTTTTGGCTAACCCTCGTCCAAACGCGAGGGAAACGGCAATAGTGTGTCCTGCCCCCCAGGCCGGGCGTCGCCTGTTTGATGATCCCGACTTATAGGTCAATCGATTACGGTGGGTTTATCCGGCAGTTCGTTAATGTCGTCGCTTTGGCGGGGGAAATAGCGAGCCAGCTCCACCATGATCATTTCAATCGCCTGAATGATCCCTTCGGCGTGCTTGTCCTGATCCATGGCTGTGGCGATCAACCCCTGTGGCGTATGCCAGTAGTCGGGGGGAACCGCTGCTGCAATCCCTTTATCGGCCACGATCGCAGCCTGCTTCTCTTCCACCGATACAAAGATCAGAACCCCGGTCAGCCCGCGTGTCGGCGTTATCTGGTGAAACCGATCCAACGCCCGATTCCAGACGACCTGTCGCCGCCGTCCGGCGCGGGTGAGAAACCGGCCCCATCCGAAATAGGCGATCACAAATCCAATTGCTCCCCACAGGATCGCTTGCGTGGTGTTATAGTAGATGCCCCAGTCAACGTCGCGGGTGAAGTAGAGAGCGCCGATCATGCAGATGAGAGTGAATGTCAAGGCATAAATCAAACGCTCAGTCGTCCAGTGCCGGGAATGTGACGACAGCTCGACCGCGATTTCGCCGCTGGTGGACAGTTCGGCTTTCTTCACGGCCGCTTCAATAGCGTCAAAATCGGCCTGGGAAAAATACTTATCAACGAGTGATGCCATATCCCGTCATGCTCCTACCAACCGCCGCTGGCGCCGCCACCACCCGATGATCCGCCGCCGAAGCTGAAGCCGCCGCCGCCGCCGCCAAAAGAGCCACCGCCGAATCCACCGATAAACGGTCCGCCGAATCTACGCCCGGTGACACTTCTTCTTCCGCGAAAAATCGACATCAACAAGAGAAGAATGATCACTCCAAGCGGCAGAAAGGGTCGAACAGCGGAGCGATCTCTATTTTTCGGCTCGGGCGGATTGTATTCTCCGCCGATGGCTTGCACGATTCCGTCCAGCACCGCGTTGACGCCGCCGGCGTAATCACCCGCACGAAAATGGTCCGCCATCGGGGAACTCTTGTTCACCAGCCGGCCGCTTTCGATATCGGTCAACTGACCTTCCAGGCCGTAACCGACCTCGACTCGCGCCTTTTTTTCGGCAATCGCCACCAGAAACAGCACGCCGTTGTCCTTCCCTTTTTGGCCGATACCCCAGGCCTTGTAGACGTCGTGCGCATAATCCTCGATGGCCCGATCACCAAGCGTCGGCACAATCAGGACGCCGATCTCGCTGCCGGTTTGGTCACGATAACCGATGGCCTTCGCTTCAAGTTTCTGGATATCACTTTGGCCAAGCACTCCGGCCAGATCGTTGATCGGGCCTCTGTATTCGGGAAACGGCGAAGCGGCCAGCAGTCCGGCCGCCGCCAGCAACACGAGAATCGTCAGAAGGCATTTTTTCACCGTGGATAGCATGTCCGCCTATTTCTTGTCGAAAATCTCTTTCACATTCGGTGCCGTCTGCGCTTCTGCCTGGGCGGCAAAGAACTGTTTCTCATACGGAAAACCGAAAACGGTGCCGGCCAGAAGCGCCCGGACGCTCTTTTGGCGGAAGGTGTTGTACTCGCGAACCGATTCGTTATAGGTGCGTCGTTCCTGGGCGATGCGGTTCTCGGTGCCCTCGAGCTGAGTCAATAGATCCGAGTACAACTGGTCCCCTTTGATTTGGGGATACTGCTCGACGACCACGTTGATGAATGAATTCAACTGGCGCGAGAGTTGACCCGCCAGCGAGTCCAGCAGCCCCGGATTCTTGGCCTCGAGGGCGGCCTGAGCCGACCCCTTTAGATCGATGACGCGCTGACGCAAGGCGATCACCTCGGTCAACGTCGTCTGCTGCCTCTGCATGAAGTTGTCCACGCTGGCCACCAGATTTGGAACAAGGTCAAACCGACGCTGGTAGACGTTTTGCACCTGGGCCCATTTCTCGTCGACCCCCTGTGAACGATCGATCAAGGCCCCACGACCGGACCATATCCAGCCACCGACAATAAGGACCAAGAGGACGATAACTCCAAAAACAATACCGACAGTCTTCATCGTCGTTTCCTTTCCGACATTCGCTTTCAAGGCGACAGCGCTCCTTGTCGCCAAACCGGGCCATGATTTCACATCAGACGATTGAGAGCGCTCGCCCGGGAGGCAGTATATATGATTGAATGACCCGAAGGCAACAAGAAAACCGGTAACTCAACCGCCGGGAACATGCCATCGCCGACCGGTCACCCGGCTTCAAAGCGATTGCATCCTCCTTCCGAATCGGTTATCATAGAGCGCGATCTCGGCCGGTACACAGCCTGTGCCATTGCCGATTGGGCAGGGCGAAACCGGCCTTGGGCAGGTATTCTTAGAGAGAAGTCAGTCACGCCGGGCGCTTGCGCCAAGGATAACGGCATGTATTACTGTCTGAGCATTTTTCCGCGGCTCAGCGTCGAGCTGACCGAGTCGATTGCTGCGATCCGTAGAGTATATGACCCCACCTCAGGTTTCATCCACCCGCATATCACACTGATCTTTCCCACTCATGACAGCATAGGCGAGCAGCCGTTGATCAACCACATTCAAAATGTGCTTGGTGACCGGAGTCCGTTCGAGGTTCGATTGGGTGGCTTCCATAAATCGCGCGACTATTGGCTGTCTCTCAGGCTGCAAGAGGGCGAAGAAGAGGTGAAGGGGCTGTATCGGGGGCTCCACACCGGCATATTGGCGGACGGAAGGGATTTAAACAGATTTGTGCCCCATCTCGGGCTCGGCCTGTTCATAAAAGAGGGATGCGCCTACGATTGGCGCAATCCGCGAGAAGCGGATTTTGACCGCCCGCGGTATGAGACGGCCTTGCGCCGGGCGGAGGCGCTACCGCTTTCCGAGCGTATTTCGGTAGAGAAGTTGTCGTTGACGACGATCTCCGATACGGTGATCGAGTGGACGACCGGAAAGCGCGCCGCCCTTCCCGACGATGCCGAAGAAGTCACCGTGCGGGAGTTTCGCCTGGGTCATCACGGGGCATGACGGTCCGTCGGGGCTGAAGCGGCCACCTCCGCCCGCCCATGGTTTCCCCATATGGGTATCGGGTATCTCTTCACGACTTACGGTCAGGATTGAAAGCACGTAATCCCCGTGCCCGACGTGATGGAAGCGTTGATGGAGGAGCGTCGGACCCGGAAAGGTCGCGAGGGGAAGAAAGAGGCTCCGTCAGATCTACAACCGGTCGACGCCTATAGAATTGAACCATTGGATGATTCGCCAGATCCGAAAAATCAGGGGAAGACCAGTAGTAGGTTAATGCGCATGCCCCACCCGTCCGGGAAACTGCGCTCGACAGCGGTCATGTCACCGCATAACCCACCCGCCTCAGCAGAGCCAGGTGGCCCCCCAGTCCCGGTCGACTATGCGGGAAAACTATTTTCGATTGAAGTAGAGTGCCAAAAACAACATTGATCCTGAAGCGGTAATCATCCAGGGTGAAGCCAGCATCAGTAAGGTATTGGAAAAGGTCGGGTAAAAATATACCAGCGCAATCACCGGAGTAAAGAGTGCGTTCGCCAAGAAAAAACTCCTGGTCCACCGTTCCGGCCCCTTCTTGGCAAACACCGGCGCTGCAAATAATGTCGCCATGCCCATGAATATATATCCCAATGCGTCAATGTCCCAAAAGAGAGAATGCGGCGTTTGGTCAAGAACTCGAATTTCGTCTAACGCGCCGCGGAGAGTCATAGGGACTACGGTCGCCAATTGAACGACATAATTCATGGTAACATACATTGCATACATGACTGCAAAAAGAAGGGCCGCATGAGTCCAAATCTTCTTATCCTCAGGCACTGAATAGTGAAGCGCGAGCATGGCCAGGACAAATGGTATCGGGATTAAAAGAGAGAACCCATATATAAGAATTGCATCGAAAGGATATTTGACATAACCGGCCAGTTGCAAACTTTGCGCCACATCAAATCCAACGGATGCCATAAAGGCCAGGAGCGCCGAGTAAAAACCCAATTTCGCTGTACCCGTGGTCGTCATTAGAGCGCTCTTTCCCCGGATCGTGCTCCACGGCAAAATGATCGCACTTACCGCTTCAACATGCGGCCAGCCGGCCAAAATGTCAATTCATAAAATGGAACTGGGAAAACCGAACGGGTAATCCGCTCGCCCCAGGGGCCAGTGGGATTTTCTCAATATTCAATCCGTTTTTCACGCTCTGCAACATTCAACGCGAAGATATATTTGGCGGAGGTGCAGGGCAATCGAACCCCCGATTCGCGTTGGGAAACAAAGATTGACGCCATACTATGACCAAATTGTGACGCATCTTCTGCTTCGAGTGAACTTCTATTCAGCGACCAGTCATTTTCTCCAGGTTGTCAGGGTACCGAGCCCCTTGCACCGTGATCTTCGAGGCGGCGCGATCGATCTCACGGAGATCCTCGGACGTAAGTTCTACTTCCGCCGCCCCGATGTTCTCCTCCAGGCGCTCCAGCTTCCGCGTGCCCGGAATCGGTACGATCCACGGCTTCCGGGCAAGCAGCCACGCGAGCGCCATCTGAGCCGGAGTGGCCTTCTTCCGTCGTGCGATCTTGCCCAGCAAATCAACCAAAGCCTGATTCGCTCTCCGAGCCTCGGGCGCAAACCTGGGGAGAGTATTGCGGAAATCGGAGCTGTCGAACGAAGTGTTTTCGTTGATCTTTCCCGTAAGGAAGCCCCTGCCCAGCGGGCTGTATGGAACGAAGCCGATGCCCAGTTCCTCAAGGGTCGGCAGGATTTCCGCTTCGGGGCTTCTTGTCCACAGCGAATATTCGCTTTGGACCGCGGCGACCGGCTGGACCGTGTGCGCGCGTCGGATCGTTGGCACGCCCGCTTCGGAAAGGCCGAAGTGCTTCACCTTGCCTTCCTGAATCAGGTCCTTCACGGCTCCCGCCACGTCTTCGATTGGCACACCCGGGTCAACCCGGTGTTGATAGAACAGATCGATGGCGTCAACCCTGAGTCGCTTGAGCGAACCCCCGACGACCTGCCTGATGTGCTCCGGCCGACTATCCAGGCCGATCCACTTCGGCCCGCCGTTGGGATCGAGTTTGAATCCGAACTTGGTGGCTATCACCACCTGCCCACGGAAAGGAGACAGGGCTTCGCCCACGAGCTCTTCATTCAAGAACGGCCCGTAAACCTCGGCGGTGTCAAAGAATGAGACGCCACGTTCGACGGCCGAGCGGAGAAGTGAGATCATCTCCCGCTTATCTCCTGCCGGGCCGTAAGACATGCTCATTCCCATGCAGCCGAGCCCGAGAGCCGAAACTTCCAGGCCGCTTTTTCCTAGTTTGCGTTTCTGCATTGTTCTCTCCTTAAGCGGCCCTGGGACGGGACGCATTTGATGTCCTATATCTGTCGTCTATGTGGTTCCGGTATCACTTCATTAAGGCATCGGAGAGCATTTAGTGTTCTCGGATAGCCGACCGGTAACCCACAACTTGCTGTGGGGATATGAACGTATGCAAAACGAAAATCGTTCTATTGTCCAACAAAATTATAATCGCACTTACCAATCCAACATGCGGCCAGCCCGCCAAGATGTCAATTCACAAATGGAGGTGGGGGGATCGCTTCGCCGAAGTGCGATCATGCCCTGCGAGGCGATCGCCAGGGTCAGTCCCGGTCGAAATGGGGAAGATCATCCGGGATCGGAATTGAAATCTCCACATACCCATGAAACAGACCCTCTTTCACGAGCGGAAGCTGGTGAATGATCTTCTTCTGCCCGTCTTTTCGGATCGTGTAATGATTGGGTCGGCGGGCTTTGTACATCGAAGCCAATTTTGTCCGCGAAGGTTCCGGATGGCACGCCAGGACGTCACTTCCTATCAGGTTGGCCCCGCCATCGGACGCAAATGTGGCCGACGACGCGGAATTCATTTCCGTGATTATTCCATCGGCATCCGTGACCGTGACGGCGATGGCGACCTGGTTCGTCCAGTTATCGGTAGGCATTGAGTATCTCCTGTCCGGTTTCCTGTGCAGAAGAAATGTACGATGATTCCGGCCGGAAGGGTGAAAACAATTGAGATCAAAGGAAGACGTGCCCGACTTTGGTTGAGCCGGATGAACCCCCCCCAAAAACGAGTCAAGCGGCGGTTGTCGGAGTGTATGCCGGTTCGATACGGATTTCACCCTCACGGACCTGCACTTGTGCCACGGCTGGCAACTATCGCTGAAATTTGAACTCTTCTTTCCACCAGCCATTAGTTTGCCTGCGTCTGGGGGGCACGGAGATGCTCATAACGGGCTATCTCCCATGCCGTTGTGGCTGGTAATCAGGCAAAGAAAGAAAATACATTCTGCGTTTTCCTTTTTGTGGGGCGTATTAACAGAGGACTCCATGATTGATGACTCGGTGAGGGCTTATACGGACCGGCCAATCGGCGCGTAAGACAAAGCTGATTTTGTACTTGCGAAGAAAGCGATTATATATTTATTAATGAGATTAGAGTGAGTTGTCGCGGTCGAATTTCAAGGGTGGTGAGTCCGGGCCGACAAAAATGTGGGTGTTCAATCGCCGGAGCAAATCATGAGCAAATTTGAAAAGATCCTGGTCGTGCTCCTTATCGGGTCGCTATGGGGCGCGTTGGAGTTATTCGGACGGGACATATTCCGGGCCATCGGGGTGCCGCAGAAATCGGCCCTGCTCTTTGGGCTTGGCATCATTATCCTGTACGCCTCCAAGAAACTGGTCGATTTCCCCGGTTCGGTTGTTATCATGGCGCTGATCGCCGGTCTGTTCAAGATGGCCTCCAGTTACTTCTTCCCCTGCCAGTTCGCGGCCGTGGTGATCAACGGGATCGTCTTTGATGTTACCTACACGGCTTTCAAGGAACGGCTGGATTCCAGCCCGGTATTCAGAACCATCGCCGCGCCGGTTCTGGTCTATGTCTCGTATGCGGTCTTCGCCCTTTTCGCCACCTATCTTCTGCGCGAAGCGTCATGGGTCGAAAGAGGCTGGGCGGGGGTGGTCTCGTACCTTCGGGCCGACGCCCTGACCGCCTCGCTTATCTCAATCGTAACGATACACATTGGGTACTACCTGGCCAAGGTTGTCCAACCCCTGGCCCTGGCGCGAACATCGCGGATGCCTGCGATCGCGTTCCGAGTCGTGTCCATGGCGCTGCTGGCCGCCATCTGGATCGCGGGCCGGATGTACCTGAAAATGTAACCTGGACTCGTGGGTATCATGGAAATAAAGAGAATCAAAGTGACATACGCCAAGTACACCGGATGCCGCCTGTGCAGGCAAATCTGCGCGATTAGTCATTTCGGCGGTATCAATCCCCGGAAAGCGGCTCTGAAGATCGAGGCTCATTTCCCGCAGCCGGGGGTTTACCGGCCCAGGGTCTGCGCGCAGTGCGGCAAGTGTATGGAGATATGCCCCGAGGGCGCCATCTACCGTCGCGATGACGGCGCCTATATCGTGCTCATAGAAAAATGCACCAATTGTGGCGAATGTATCCCGGTCTGCAAACCGGGGGTGATCTTCCAGCATCCCGACGTCCCCTATGTCATCATCTGCGACAACTGCTTCAAATGCACCGAGCTGTGCAATACCGGCGCGATTACGATTCATACCAGGCCGGTCAAGGAGAACTCCTAATGGCAAACGGTTCTACGGGTTCCCGGGGACTGGCCGGCACGACGCTCCGAATCAATCTCACCACCGGGGAGATCAAGAAATATCCCACCGATGAGAAGCTGATGCGCGAATGGTTCGGAGGACGGGGCGCGATCGCCAAAATTCTCTACGACGAGGTTCCCCGCAACGCCGATCCGTTAGGGCCGGAGAATCTCTTCATCATGAGTGCCGGCGTCATGAGCGGTTGCTTTATCCCGGCGGGCGCCAAGATCGGATTCGGCTCGGTCTCCCCTCTGACCAACGGCCACGGCGATTCCAACATGGGCGGCCATCTGGGCCCGACCCTCAAATTTGCCGGCTACGATATGGTGATTATGTCCGGCATTTCCCCCAAGCCGATCTATCTTTTTATCGATGACGACAAGATCGAGCTTCGTGACGCCTCTCAGTACTGGGGCATGGGGTCGTTGGAATGCGAACCGGCGATGAAACGGGACTTGGGCGAGGATTTCGAGATCGCCACCATCGGGCCGGCCGGCGAGAATGGCATTCTCTTCTCGTGTATCACGCACGATTTCGGCCGCCAGGCGGGACGGACCGGACAAGGGACTGTCATGGGCTCGAAGAAGCTCAAGGCGATCGCGATCAGGGGTACCGGGGGAATCAAAGTGCACGCTCTCGATAAGCTGACCGAACAGGTAACGGCCATCATCAAGCGGACGCAGACGCATCCCAATATGGCGCCGTGGCAAAAATATGGCACCGCCTTCTTCATCGACTGGTCCAACACGAACGCGGTTCTCCCGACCCGGAATTTTCAGACCACCTATTATGAGAGTATCGCGGGCATCAACGGCGAGGCGTTGGTGGAGAAGTGCCTTATCACGCACAAGGCCTGTTTCGGCTGCTGGATGAACTGCGGCAAGTACACCAAGGCGGTCCTGCCGGGCAAGCAGACGGTCTATCTCGAGGGCCCCGAGTACGAGACCGGCGCGCTGTGCGGCTCGAACCTCGGCATGACCGACATCAACCAGGTCGCCTACCTGAACTGGCTGATGGACAATGTCGGCATGGACACGATGTCGGGCGGCGGCGTGGTGGCGTTCGCCATGGAATGCTTTCAACGCGGGCTGATCACCACCGACGATCTCGAAGGGCATACGCTCAACTGGGGTTCGGTGGAGGACGCCGAACACTTCATTGACATGGTGGTGCATCGCCGCGGGATCGGCGAATATTTCTCGGGCGGCACCAAGCGGGCCGCCGAGAAGATCGGACGGGGGAGTGAGAAATTCGCCATGCAGGTCAAGGGCCAGGAGATGTCGGGGTATGACGGCCGCTACGCCCCGGGAATGCTGCTTTCGTACATGACGTGCGATATCGGCGCGCATCACACCCGCTCGTGGACAATCACGGTCGACATGGCCGAGGGGCGCGACAAGATCGAGGGCCGCGCCAAGGTGGTGATTTACCTGCAGCATATCCGGCCGCTGTTCGATTGCTGGTGCATCTGCCGCCTCTTCTGGGGCGAGCTCGATATTGAGCCGGAGGAGATTGTCGAGACCCTC
>CAZPEV010000107.1:0-304 GCA_964585635.1 uncultured Ignavibacteriales bacterium | reverse complement strand
GTACACAGCACCGAGTTCCATGCAATCATTAAAAACATCGATGCCGCCGAGGCCTTCAAAACCTCGGAGAAGGTCTGGAATCTGGTGCGATGCCATTACCTCGAACGCAACCAGGCCAACGGCCGCACATTCGATTACCCGCCGGCGCGATCCTGGGAGGACAAGATTCCGACCGGCCCCGGCGCCGGTATGGGGCTGACCAAAGACCAGATCGAGGCAATGCTCGACGAATATTACGCCGGCCGTGGGTGGGATAATGACGGCAACCCCAGCCGCGCGGTATTGCATGATTTGAAGCTCGATT
>CAZPEV010000106.1:4518-11771 GCA_964585635.1 uncultured Ignavibacteriales bacterium | reverse complement strand
TGCCAAGGGGAGTCGCATCCTGCTTTGTCCGTAGTCTGACCCTGTGTGCAGATGTCGGTGGAGCTCTGAAGGCTGTCTCATAAGCTTCATGCTTCATAAATCGGGTGTGCGTCTTCAGCGGGATATGGGTCGGCCTCGCCGCTAATTGGGTCAGATGCCGGCACTTATCGCTTGACATTTGGATGAATCGGATGTATAATTAATCGAGATCACCACCATCCCAACCCGCCGCAGGGGAGTAACGCAAAATTTCTACACACACAATCTCGGGAGGGTTGTATGCAGGGAACAAGGATGTCTGCAGCGGTCGCGGCCATAATCATACTATTGGCCGCATCCCAGCCTCTGACGGCCCAATCACCGCAGGTTGGCTCCGTTTCGCCGGCGCAATATGCCCTAAATGTTGCGCCGACCACCGCGATTTCAGCAACCTTTACGACCACCATGGACCCAGCTACGATCAACGCCGCCACTTTTGTCGTGCATGGTGAGCTGACCGGCCCCCACTCCGGTGTCATCACCTATTTGGTACCAACCCAGACGGCCACCTTTGTTCCGGATGTTCCCTTTGACAACGGCGAGGTCGTCGTAGCGGAATTGACGACCGCAATCACGTCCTCGGTCGGGACGCCGCTGGCGGCGGCGTATTTGTGGACGTTTGTCACCGATGTCGCGGGCGGCCCGGGCGGAACGTTTTATGCTCGCCAGGAGTACCAGTTGGGCAGTACGGCATACTTCGTTGTCCCCGCCGATTATGACGGCGATGGCGATATTGATCTGGCCGCCGGGCGCCGGGATAACGTTACCGTGCTGAACAACGACGGCCTGGGGGGCTTGACGCTGCTGACAGATATACCCCTTCCGGGAGATCCGGTTATCCGGAATTTATTCGCCTCAGATTTGGATGGCAACGGCAGCGTCGATCTGGTCGCAACCAGCGGCGGCGACACCGTGTTTTTCCTGTTGAACGATGGGAACGCCGGTTTCACCCCACAGGCAGTCCATTACCACGGTGGCCACTTTGGATCTTCGGCCGGGGGGGATTTTGATGGTGACGGCGACATCGATTTGGCCGTGATCAATTCCGACATTTATCCGTACTCGTTGGGAGCAGTATCTATTCTACTCAACGACGGGTTGGGCGACTTCTCCGTAGGTTCGACTTATCCATTGAATTCGAAGCCATCCCGCGTGGTCGCGGCGGACCTGGATGGAGACGGTGATCTTGATCTCGCCTGCAGCAATTATGGCTCCAATACGGTCTCGATTCTGCTTAATGACGGTTCCGGGTCATTTACCGCCGGAGGTTCGCTCGAAAGCGGTTGCGGCCCCGGAGCAATCGTGGCCGCCGATTTTGACGCCGACGGAGCTGTCGATCTGGCCGTGTACAACGGGTGTGCGTATACCATCTCCGTATTCATGAACAACCATGACGGCTCCTTTGCCGATAAAGTCGATTATGGTTCCGGAAAACGGGGTGCCACAATCATCGCCGGCGACTTTGACGGGGACGGGGACCAGGATATAATAGCCGTTTCCGGTGACTTCTTCTTCTTCCGGAATAACGGGAACGGCCAGTTTTCTCTCCCCCTAAGTTTCGCCATGGATAACGGCGCCGCTAGTCCCGCCGCCGCGGATTTTGACAACGACGGCGACCTTGACCTTGCTGTCACATACCATGCGACGAAGATCGCGATCGCCGCAAACGGCCGATGCGTGGATGGTGAAAGTGACGGCTTCGGCGATCCCGGAAATCCCGGCAATGAATGCCCCGTTGACAACTGCCCGGTGGTGTATAATCCCGATCAGGCGGACTTGGATGGCGACGGCATCGGCAACGCCTGCGATGAGTGCACCGACTTCGACGGCGATGGCTACGGCGATCCCGGATTCGCCGCCAACACCTGCCCGACGGATAACTGTCCCTATGTCGGCAATCCTCTGCAGGAGGACAGCGACGGGGACGGCATCGGAGACGCCTGCTCCTTTGGGATCGCGACCCCCGCGGGCTCCGGCGTGATTCTTGATTTTGGAGGCGGGGTAACTGTCACTTTCGACAACGTCCTTCTCGAGGGCACGACCACCCTGCATAAGGTCGCCGAGGGCCCGTCCCTGCCTTATTACCAAATCATGCCGGATGCATACCCCGCCTATTATTCGATCGCGACCACTGCTGTGTATGCCGGTAATATCAAAGTTTGCCTCGGGTACGAAGATCCGGGCTGGACGCCGTCCGTTGAATCGCGCAAGATCCGGATTCGGCAATATACGGGAACGGGTTGGATGGGGATCACCTTAGCAATCGATACGGCGGCCAACATAGTGTGCGGGACGACCGGCTCGCTGAGCACGTTTATCGTCGCTCGGGCGCTGTACGAGTGCGGGGACGCCAACGGCGATGGCGCAAAGAACGTCGGCGACGCCGTCTTTATAATCGACTACATCTTTCGCGGCGGGGTTGCCCCGGCGCCGCTTCAAGCCGGCGACCTTAATGCTGATAATGCCATCAACGTCGGTGATTGCGTCTACTGCATAAATTACGTATTCAAAGGGGGCGCGGAGCCATGCTGCCCATAGTGTTGGCTCGTCTGACGTGAGTAAGCGAAGTAAAAGCAAAGGACGGGCCGATATCGGCCCGTCCCAGCCAAGCGATGGCCCGCGAGATCATTTCAACAAGATCATTTTTTTCGCGCGGACAAAATCCCCCGCCTTCAGGCGATAGAAATAAACGCCCGATGCGACCGTTCTGCCCGCCGCATCCTTGCCGTTCCAGATAACCCGGTGTTGTCCCGCCGGCTGATCTTCCTGCTCCAGCGTGCAGACCGTCTGGCCCAGGACATTGCCGATGGTAATAGTGACTTCTGCGGCTCTTGACAGCGAGTATTCAATGGTCGTCGAAGGATTAAACGGATTCGGATAATTCTGCCTGAGGGCAAAGAGATTCGGCAGCGGTTTCTGCGGTTCATCACCGATTCCCGCCGGGATTAGTTCCTTTTGATTCCAGAAGATTCTCAGGGAATCGGCATGATCGGTACAGGTCGGGGCGGCCAAATCAATATCGCCGTCGCCGTCAAGATCAGCGCCGGTAATAGACTTGCCGTAATCACCAAGGCGGAAGTAACCGGTTCTGTCAAAGACGCCGTCGCCACGGTTGAACATGACTGCGAAGTAACCATCCCATTTGTTGGCGACGGCCAGATCGTCGTGACCATCCAGATCGAAATCCGCAACGAAGAAACCGCTCGGAGTAAAGGGCATTTCATATCCGGTCGAATCGGGAAAGGCACCACTCCCATTATTCTTGTAGACCGTGACCTTGCTGTCGTCCTGTCCATATACAAGATCGACGTCGCCATCGCCATCGATATCACCCGCGATCACCGAATTGCCCCAGTAGCTGATGGGGAGAAGCGGCCCAGGGGTAAAGGCCCCGTTGCCGTCGTTCAGAAATACCCGCTGATGATACCCAGGATACGTGCCGTCGTTGGCTATCGCCACGTCGTTGTCGCCGTCGCCGTCGAGATCGGCGATGGCGACGGCAAACGGGGTGTTGGTGGTCGGGTAGGCCGCCGGAGTCAGAAGCCCGCCGCTGCCGTCATTGAGATAGACCAGAAAGCTCTTGGTGTTTTCATTCACGACGACCACGTCCGGATAGGCGTCGCCGTCGATAAGGCCTGCCACGACACACCTGGGGCCGTCGCCGGCGAGATAATTGGTGGCGCCCGCCGCCGCGTAATCTTTTACCGTGATGCTGTCCTTGTTGAAATCGGCGATGATCATCTCATCGATCATGTCACCGTCGAGATCGGCCATGGCTATCCCCGCCGGACCGGCTCCGGCCGGGAGGTCGGTCATCGTGCCGGCAGAGAACGTGCTGTCGCCGTTGTTGATAAGCGTCGTCACCGTACCGGATGTAAAATTGGTGACGGCGATATCCAGGTTGTCATTATTATCCAGGTCGCCTATGGCCACACCCCAGGCCTTGGTGCCGACGGCATATTTCTGAACGTCAGGAAAGGACCCGTCGCCTGCATTATAGGCGACCGTTATGCTTTTTCCCCCGGGCGTCAAGGCCAGGTCGAGGTCGCCGTCTTGGTCGAAGTCGCCGGAGGCGACTGAAGGACACTCGCTAAACAGGTAATTGACCGCCGGGGCAAACGTGCCGTCGCCGTTATTGAATAGCATCGATATCCCCTTGCCGGTCCAGGTCGCCACCGCCACATCGATATCACCGTCGCCGTTAAAATCGGCCGGATCCGCCCACTGGGGATCAGAACCGACCGTGTATTGCGCCGGCGCGGCGAATGTCCCGTCGCCGTCGTTCATCAAGATCGTGATCTTGCCGGTGGTGCGATTGGTGATGACCAGATCAGGATAGGCATCGTCATTGATGGCGATCGCATTCAGGCTGTTGGGGTAATGGCCCGAATAGTAGCGACCGCTGGAAGTGAAGTTCCCCGAACCGTCATTGAAAAACACCTGGGTGCTGTCGAATTCGTAGTTGTTGACCGCAAAGTCGATGTCGCCGTCGTCGTCGAAATCGGCCGCGGCCACGCCGGCGTTCATATTGTAGGCCGCCGTGAAATCCACCGCCGGATCAAAGGTCCCATTACCCTGGTTTCGGAACATCTGCACGTAGTTATGGGTAGACGACAAAACATCCTGATCGCCGTCGCCGTCGACGTCCACGATTGTCAATCCGTACGGTGTGTTATAAATATCGTAATTCACCGGGGGGTCAAAAGTCCCGTCCCCCTTGTTCAGCAAAATCCCCAATTTGTCATCGTAACCGATTTCCCGCCCGACGACGATATCGACGTATCCGTCGCCGCTGAGATCAGCGACCGCCAGAGTATAGGATGCGCCCTGGATATCATAGACGATCGGCCGGCTGAAAGTGCCGTCGGCCCGCGTCAGGAAGATGGTGACGTTGTTGTCATCGGCATCGGTAGTAATGATATCGTCGTTGCCATCCTTATCGACATCGGCGACGGCGAGGGCGTAGTAATACGAGCCGCCGGGACAGATCACCGGCGCCTTGAAGATCAATTCCGCGGCCGTCACCCCGGCCGCCCAAAACAGCAGCAGGATGAAAAAGATCATTATGCCTCTGCTCATAAAGAACCTCCACAGATGAATTTCGCCTAAACCCCAGTGTTCTGTGTATGCCTGCAAAATCAGCTCATGCGCCGGCATTATTGAATATCTTTTGAAAAGTCAACCCGTCTCGAAGATCCCCGGAAGAGGCATAGACGGCCTGACACCGTGATAATAACATGCACGACAGAACTCGAGTTCGCAAGTCTTTTCTCGTTTCGGCCGGTTAGCAAGCACTAACCGGCACTATTCTTAGAGGACGCCCTTTCTCTATATCTCGGGGGAACCGCCCTCCTGATATGGCTGTTGTAGCAGGTAAGTACGTATGCCGTCTGTCAAGGAGATCATGATGCGAAGACTGATTATGGCAATGGGGGCCGCGATTCTCACGGCCGCGATGGTATCCGCTGCGACCCCGCCAAAAACCACAGCCACGGAGAAGACAACCATGCCGGCGACCGATTATAGAAAGATTCCGTTTGCCACCATCACCGGCGACACGACCAATTTGGGAGCTTTCAAAGGGAAAGTCGTGCTCGTGGTCAACGTCGCCAGCAAATGCGGTTATACGCCGCAGTACGCCGGGCTGGAGGCGCTCTACCTGGCCAAAAAGGACAAGGGTTTTGTGATCATCGGATTTCCGGCCAACAATTTCAAACAGCAGGAGCCGGGGACGAATGAAGAAATCCTGAAATTTTGCCAGACGACCTATGAAGTGACCTTCCCGCTGATGGCCAAAATCAGCGTCAAGGGGGCCGACATCCATCCGCTGTACCGGTACCTGACCGAGCAGTCGAATCTGCCGGGGGAGATCGAATGGAATTTCACCAAATTCCTGCTGGATAGAAATGGGAACTTGGTCGCCCGGTACAAATCGCCGATCACGCCCGACAACCCTGAGCTGGTCGGCAAAATAGACGAACTGCTGGGGAAGAAATAGCCATCAGCTCGGAGTGCGATCTGCCGCAGGCGGAGGGAACTCCGGCCTGTCGGCAATTCTTTTGCTCGGTGGATTCTTCCACAGGTCGGATCCGTCCGGTGGAACCGCTGTGAGTAAAGAACGAATCCGCTCCGAGGGTAGTTGTCGCTTACCCCGGCGGCAAAGCGGTTCGACCGCCAAAATGACGTTTGAATCTCTGTCTTTTCTCTTTATATTCGAGGGCATGCGGCATATCTCCTCTGATCGAGGTCGTTGATCGTGTTCCACACCATGCTTCTTGCCGTCTGGACCCTTTTCCACCTCTATATTTTCTGGCGCGCCTCGTCGTTACCGATCGTCAGACGTCATCTTTCCCGCCTGGCCCTGTTTATCATAACGGCGGCCGTTTGGACGACATATCTTCTGCCGGGGATAATCGGCGAAATCGGCGTGAGTGCCCTATCTCGGCCACTCGAGCTTTTCAGCATGAATTGGCTGGGGACGATTTTCTTGACATGCACCTGTCTCCTTATTGTCGATTTGGCCACCACTTTTGGCCTTCTGTTTCGAAGGCACCTCCCGTTTTTGCGCGCTTCGGCGTTCATGGCCGGCATACTTCTGTCGTTGTTCGCCCTGTACCAGGGTGCGCGGGCGCCGGTTGTGCGCGATTACGAAATTCGACTCTCTCAATTGCCCCCGCAATATGACGGCCTGGTCCTGGCGGCTGTCTCCGACTTGCATGTCGGGACCTTCCTCGATGAAAAGTGGCTGGAGGCGCGGATCAACCAGGTCAATGTGCTGCGGCCCGATGTGGTGGTACTGCTGGGGGATCTCTTCGAAGGAGACAGCCCGGGGGAGCGCAAGAAAAGCATGATGCACCTGTTCCACAATTTATCTGCTCCCCTGGGTGTTTGGGGCGTCACCGGCAACCACGAATCTCACGGCGGACTCGATTCCACGATTCAGTTTCTGGAGGAGGCCGGGGTACATATGCTGCGGAATCAATGGAGCGAACTTGAACCCGGATTAGTCCTATCGGGAATCGATGACGGCCATGGTCGCGGTCCAACTTCCGATACCGCCAGCCAAATCAGACGCGCGCTCTCCGGTAGGCCCTTATCGGGCGCCACTATCTTCCTGTCCCACCGGTCGCAGCGGGCCGAAGAGGTCGCGGCTGCCGGAGTTGGGTTGATGCTCAGCGGTCATACTCATGGCGGGCAACTCTGGCCGTTCAGCT
>CAZPEV010000106.1:0-4508 GCA_964585635.1 uncultured Ignavibacteriales bacterium | reverse complement strand
CAATTCCGGCCTGGCCAATCCTCTATTGGCCGGGGAATATATCATAAACGGAATGCCGGTCATCGTTTCTCGTGGAGCCGGCACCTGGGGCCCGCGCATGCGTCTTTGGTATCCGGGCGAAATTCTCCGCATTGTGCTTCGATCCAAATGATTGCGGCGGGGTGATGGATACCTGTCCTTTGAATAATCGTATGTACCGTCTCCGCCGGTGATCCACAATTCAAGGTGGGGCAAATGCGTGGAGGTCGAGGCGAAGGCCAGGGAAGTTGCGGTCATAAAGCTGATGGATGAGCTTGAAATCCGGCCATGTCGCTCTTGGCAATCGAACCCGAGGCATGATTTTGCGAATAAAAATCACCAAAAGAGCCGATCCCCAAACCGCGTTATAATTTGATCGTAATTCGCGGTAAGCCATTATCCCGCGTTACGAGTCGGGGGTTCCGCTCCCCCCGCTTCCACAATATTTTCGTGGCCACGCCTAACATATTACTCGATAACAACTTGTAGCGTGGAATACGTCTTGACATAATGATATAGAAAAAGTATATTATTAATATATTTGTGCGAGCCTGTGTATGAATCTGGTCGTTCAGGCACCTCTTAGGGTAGCCAAGTGACCTTTCCCTGGAGGTGCGGTTTCACGACAACCTCATGCCATGCTCACGCTATGGCAGGGCAGCCAGGAGCCTTGCTTTAAGAAACCGGTCGCCCACCACCGGCTGAAGATACGAAATCAGGACCTTTCGGCTCCCATCACCGCCCACGCGCGCAACGAAGACTCACCCAACCACCGTCGGAGTCAGTATGTAATGAGGGATAGTGGAAGCTGTAACCAAATAAAAGGTCTCTTGCCCATTTATTCGGTGCCCAATGCTGCGATCCTTTGCTGTGAAAGCAGGAGTTCGTGTAGAATGATGTCATCGGAACCCCATTCTCCCCTTACCGCCGGTGCCAAGGAGGAAAGATATGCGTAGGTTCAGTGCTGCCTTCATGTTTTGCGCCTTAATGATATCGTCCCTGGCCGCCGCCGATCTCTATCGGGTGGCGGTGCGATCGGAAAACGACGCCCAGCGGTTGCGGGCGGCCGGAGTTGAGGCGGTCGCTCGGACCGCTGATGGATATCTGGTGTTGGCCGATGAAGCTTGTGCAAATCTCGTAAAAAAATCCGGGCTGGATGCTGATCTGCTGGCGACCGACATCCGAAAAGATCAACTGGCGATCGATATTCGGCATGATCGGACCGGGATATCGTCATTCCCCGTGGTGTACGAGCAGGGGGGCCTTCGCTTCTACCGGGTCGACGAGGGGCTACCGTCGCCGGCGGCGGTGGCGGCGCAACTGGCGCCCTTATTGGCCGAGAATCTGCCGATCACCTACAGCCCGGCCATGGTCTATAGCCGCCCCCTGCTGGATGAAGCCCTCGACCTCGATTCGCTTATCAGCCTGATCAATCAGGATTCATTGCAATCATATGTTGAACGATTACAGGCGTTTTATAGGCGCGTGGCCGGTACCGACTCCTGCCTGGCTGCCTCCGATTGGCTTATGACGAAGTTTCGTTCTTTTGGATATGACTCGGTGGTTTATGACTCGTTCATATTCCAGTCAGGGTCCGGCGCTGGCACCGGTCGCAACGTCGTGGCCGTAAAGGTTGGCCGCACGCAGCCGCAATGGCAAGTCATCGTCGGCGCCCACTTTGACGGCGTCGGAACCAGCCCCGCGGCCGATGACAATGGCTCCGGGACGGCCGGCGTGCTCGAAATCGCCAGGGCCTTGGCCAATATTGAGACCGATGTCACGTTTATCTTTATTCCTTTCGATGCCGAAGAAAAAGGCCTCTGTGGATCATGGCATTACGCCAACGAGGCCTATGGCCGGGGCGACCATATTATCCTTATGCTCGACTTCGATATGATCGGGCACTACAACAACAACACCCAGGCCATGCTTATACAGGGGGAAAAGACAGAATACTCCCTTCTCTGGGCCGATCTTGCCGATTCTTTGGTCGGCTTGCAGGCGCAACTATGGGGCAATTCCGGAGGCTCAGATCATTTCCCCTTTTCCGAGCATGGGTGCCATGTCGTCTGGGCCATGGAATACAACGTCTCGACTAAATACCATTCTCCGCACGATAGCACCACCTATATGAATTTCGAATACATGACTCGCTTGGTGAAAGCGTCGCTGGCCACGGCCTACACGGCCAATCGACTTCCGGCCCCGGCGATTATCACTTCGGTCCTCGATGTCGGCGACGGGAGCTCCCTTCAAATCGACTGGATTCCGATGAGCCCCGAACTGGTCGATCATTTCAGGATATACTATGCCCCGGTGGGGCAGGCGACCGGCGATTCAGTCATGGTCCTCGGGTCGGAATCAGGCACTACTCTAACCGGTCTGACACAGGGGCAGCAGTACCAGATCCATATCATGCCCTACAATGCCTTCGGCCAGACAGCCTTTGAATTCCAGTATGTCTATGGTATCCCCCGGTCAGCGCCGAACATAGTCTTCGGCCTGAGGGCCATGCCGATGGCTCATGCCGTCAATGTGACCTGGGACCGGAGCGCAGAACTTGACCTGTCGCATTATCGTGTGGTTCGTGATGGGAGCCTTTTGCCCGATGTGGTGTTTGATACATCATTTGTGGACAATGATCCGTCACTGGGCCGTGCGTCGCATCGTTACAAAGTTTTTGCGGTTGACTTCGACGGCCACCAATCCGATACGGCAGCGCAGTCGCCGGCGATCTGCCGCGCGGCGCAATTGGATGCCGGGCGGATTCTGGCGGTCAATCGATCAGCCATGTCCCCCAATTCGTATCTGGTGGTCGACACCATCACCAGCGCGTTTTTGCGGGCGGCGCTGACGGGATACAATTATCGCTACTATTCCGATACGGCCTATGAGTCGATCGACAAGACCGATACCCTGCGATTGGATGATCTGATCGATCATGAACTGGTGGTCATCGGCGGGGAATCGGGGGGGACCGATGACATCGCTGGGCCGCCTAATTCCGGGGGCATCCTCGACCAACTGGCGCATTATCTATCGATCGGGGGGAAGGTGATTCTGTTCGGCCGCTGGGGGACGATGAACTACGACGGGACCTTACCGGTCGGGAACAGCCTCTTTACCATCGCCTATCAATCGGCGTTTGACCTTTCCGCCCGCCATATGACCTTCACCGGCAGCACGACGACGGCGTTATACTCCGACCTGATTGGCGGGCATAGTCAGGTGGCGGGGTATCCGGAACTCACTTGGGATTCTTTGGCGACGGTTGCCCATTCGGCCCCCTATACCGGGGTGTCGGGGATTCCGTGCGCCAGCTATGCGCTTCTGAACGGCGACGGGATAGAGGTGTTGTACACGTACCATTCCTCGGATGGCGGCGGCCCGCATGAGGGTCAGCCGGTGGTTTGGCGCCATGCCGGCCCGAGTCGGAAGTATGTCTATTTTGGATTGCCGTTGTCGTTTATGGATCGGTCTCAGGCGATCCGGGCGTTGAATCGCGCGATTCTTGACTTGGGATTGGCCGGGGCGGCGACACAGGCGGAGCCCGACACGGTTGCGGTTGGCGCCGGACCGACTGTGACGATAGATCTGCTGGTCGGAAACCTGACCGGCGGTCACACGGTCAACGATATTGACCCGGCCGATATCGTTATTAATGACCGGTTGAGTCCGTTGTCGGCGGACATAGTGCCGTCCCATCCTGGTTTTTCGGGGGAGGTGCTGCGACTGGCGGTGTCGTCGCATGATCTGGCGTCGTGCTATGAAAGCTTCCTGGGGAGCAGGGATACCACCTATACGAGATGGTTCCGCTATGTGGGAGAGCGCTTTCTGTTGACGACCGCCGGGGATATAACCATCATTGGTCGGCCGTGCGGTGATGTCAATGGGGATTACGCCGTCAACGTCGGTGACGCGGTCTATGTCATCAATTACATCTTCAAGGGCGGGCCGGCCCCGACTCCGCTTGCGGCCGGGGATGCCAACTGCGACCAGGCGGTGAATATCGGTGATGCCGTGTACATAGTGAATTACATCTTCAAGGGCGGCCCGGCGCCCTGTTGTCCCTGATCGGGTCAAGGCTGAAATCTCAAAAGGGCCGGTTATATGCCGGCCTTTTTTGTGTCCGGTGGCACGGCGGCGAACTGCCGACAGGTACCTGCCACCGAAAAATTCCATGGAATGATATGTGGGCCTGGGAATTACCGGGAATTGGGTCCGTTTGCTCATTTCTTGGTTTGTCATAATTTTCCCTCTTTAACTGGGCCGCCCTCACCCCAGACCCCTCTCCCCAGAGGAGAGGGGTTGCGGATGTGGAACCGAACGAGTATCCAGGTCAGGCGCTGTCTTCGCGCGGGATATCGGTAGTGGTTTGACAATTGGCAATGGGTGAAATTGGCACAAAGATTCATGGGACAAGGATGGGGTGGTTGAGGTTATGGCGAATTGGGTTCGTTCGTTCATTTTTGTGTCTTTCGGCTGCAATC
>CAZPEV010000105.1:0-11789 GCA_964585635.1 uncultured Ignavibacteriales bacterium | reverse complement strand
GTCGTTATCTTCACCCTGCCATTGGTGATCATGATTGTCGGCCGCGGTGTTCCGGGACGCATGGGCTGGCCCCTGATCGCCGTACTAGCGGCTCCCGTGCTTGCGATCACCGTCTATTTCTTGGATTTTCCCCGCCTGTATATCTATTTGGGGCTGCTGCTCTTCGGCATGGTCGAGTCCGAATTCCTGCTTAATTTTGTCGGCCGGCCGCTGGGGGCCATAATCAGTTTCGGAATACCGGGTGTGATTATTTTCGGTATTGGGTTCATGCTCCTCATCCGATTCCTCGAGAAATACCCGAAGCCGGGCCCGGAGGTGAACCATGCCAGCCGATAAGGATACCGACGGCCTTCAATTGCCGGATATCGATCGACTCATTCACGAGCCGGCGAGATACAATATTATGGCGTTGCTCTATGTTGTCGAACGGGCTGAATTTCTCTTCGTTCAGAATCAAGCCCGCCTGACGGCGGGCAACCTGTCCACGCATCTGAGTAAGCTGGAGGCGGCCGGGTATCTGGTGATTAAGAAGGCGTTTGTCGGTAAGAAGCCGAGGACGTTCCTTAGCCTGACGGAGCCGGGCCGAGAAGCCTTTGAGGCATATCGCGACCAGATGAAGCAGCGATTTACTTAGCCGGTGGAATCAAGGGGGCTTACGGCGCGGCTGATCGTTCAGGCCGGGTGGATATCGGTCGCGGCCGTCAGACCCACCGCCGTCGCCTCATATTCGGCCACCAACTCAGCGATCAGCCTCTTCACGGAAACGATTTCGGTCACGCGGTAGGCGTTCGCCCCGGCAAAGGCAAAACCACTCTGGAAATGACCTTTCTTGGCCGACATCAGGGCCTGCGCGATGCAGTAGGGCGAGTTGGTATAATCGCAGGTGGAGATGCAATGATACGGGCATTTGTATGGTTTCTTTATTCCCGAGCTGATATCATCGATGTATTGGTTGCGGATGGCCCGCCCGGGCATCCCCACCGGGCTCTTGATGATCACTATCCCCTCCGCCCGGACGTCGATGTACATTTGTTTGAATGACGGATCGGCGTCACACTCATGCGTGGCGACGAAGCGCGTCCCCATCTGAACGCCGGCCGCTCCCAATCCGATGAACGTCCGAATATCCCGGCCGGTATATACGCCCCCGGCGGCGATGACCGGAATCGGTCGGCCGTGCGCGGTCACATAGGCGCCGACCTCCTGCACCACGGCGGGAATCAACTTCTCCAGGGCATAGGCCGGGTCAAAAATCTGCTCCTCGGAAAAACCAAGATGTCCGCCCGCTTTGGGGCCCTCGACCACGACCGCGTCGGGCAGGTAGTCATATTTGCGCAGCCAGCGCTTGCAGATCAAGCCGGCCGCCCGAGCCGAGGAGACGATCGGCACCAGCTTCGTATGCGAGCCTTTGGTCAGATATTCCGGCAAGGTCAAGGGCAATCCCGCGCCGGAAAATATGATATCGATCCCTTCCTCGATCGCCGTGCGGAAGAGATCGCCATGGTTGGAATTGGCCATCATGACGTTCAGGCCCAAAATGCCATGGGTCAGCGATCGCGCCTTGCGAATCTCGCGGCGCAGGGCGCGGATATTGGCTTCCAGGAAATTGGTGAAGAAGTCCGGTTCGTTCATACCGACTCCGGCCGCGGCGATCACGCCGATGGCCCCCTCGTTGGCCACCGCCGAGGCCAGCCCCGCGAGGGATATTCCCACCCCCATGCCGCCCTGGATGATCGGCACCGATGCGCTCTTATCGCCGATGAGCAGAGGTTTCATCCTCGAAGAATGCAGCATTATCGGCCTCTCTTAATCGGCGTGGGCGCCTGATACGGGGTTGTTAAATAGGATGCGATTGTGCTTATCACCTGGTTGTCACTGCGCACACGGGGCAACGAACGAGAGTGGCTAACGTTATCCATTCAGGCCTTTTGTCGGTTTCCCAGATCAACAGGAAAATAATCATGACAAGGTACGTCAAAAATTCCTTGAATCAAACAACTATTTTCTGTCAGATCGACTCTTCTTCGACCCAAGTCCCCGGCGACATTATGTTTATGCCCCCGGCGCCTTACTCGACAAATATCAGATTTCCCCCATTGGGAGACCTTCACAACCTCTTGGCTTTACAGATTTCATCTGATCGGCAGCGCTGAACTCCGGGCCGGCAAGCCCGGCCCCTGCGAAAATGGCACAACCGCATAGAGGCGGCTTCCGCGCCCGATTTCAAATCATGGCCTGATCTGGCCGCAAGGACGGTCTTTGGGCAGAATGAACCCAATTCTTGATCGCGTGCGAAAATGACCAAATGAACGCCATTCATATGCCACACAATCAGATATGACCGTCGGGGCCGGAAATAGTTGCGTTCGTTTTGTCATTTTCGGGGGACCCTGTGGTTTTGTGCGTCTGCTTTCCCTCTTATCTCCCCTCTCCCTACCCCTCCCGATGGAAGGGAGACTAACGACCGGGGATTTGGCTATAGGCACAGATATGACCTCCCCAGAGATTACTCTCAATAATGCCGGCGGAGTCGCATTTGACATTGATGTTGTAGCGTAATTGCCATAGATTAGGCTTGGCACGAGCAAACCACGGGACAACAGACAAACTGATCGACCAGGCTGAACGGGCGGGAGCACCCGCTACGGCGGGCTTCTGATCTAAGGACTGCATAAGCAGCGGGAGCAAAGGGGCCCTGGTGGCATGAATTCAGACGGCGATTACAGAATCCCACAACTCCCTGCCCGAGTGGATATCTGTCAATAATCACAGAGGAGCGATGGTATGGGAACTCTTGAACTGCTGGTCAAGCTGGCCAGCTTCGGCACGGCCGGCGTAAGCGTCTTGGCCATTTTCTATATCGGCAATTGCATCCAGAAGCTGCCGAACGATTCGCCGGCATGGAAACCGGCCTTGATGAAAAGATACATGAACATGTGTATTGTCATAGCGCTAATCTGCACCCTTTCGGGCGGCGTCAATGCCTATTTCAATCGAAACAAGATTGTGGCGGCGAATGAACAAACGGCCAGGATAAGTACGAAATATAATGAACAGGTGCGGAAGATTGAATCCGAGAAACAAGAAATCAGCGCCGAGCTCAGCTCTCTGAGGGCCGTGTTGCAGCAAACGCATACGTTTACTCCGGCGATTTCCGTGAAGTTGGACAGCGCGACGGTGAAGGTAAGCCGGCTTCAGATACAGCCGCAAGAGGAGATAAGGATGAATACCGGCCCTGGGATATTGTAGCACTACAGAATTGACTGCGGCGACGGCAGTATCTATGCATTGAGCGCGTTGATACTTTCGGTGACGTTGCCGCCGCATCAGAGGTTTATTCTTGAAAGCTGTGGACAAGAAATGGTCAGGAGTGCTTGCTGCGGCAGCCTCCTGACCTAAGGCTCTTAAGAAATACAGGAAATAGGTGAAAAACTTTGGCGCAGAAATCTCAAATTGAATGGACGGAGTCGACCTGGAACCCAGTCACCGGATGCACGCGGCAAAGCGCCGGATGCCAACACTGCTATGCCGAACGGATGGCCAGGCGGCTGAAGGCCATGGGGTCGCCCAACTACGCCCACGGTTTCCGGGTGACGACCCATCGCCAAAGCCTGGAACTTCCGCTCAAATGGAAAAAACCGCAGATGATCTTTGTCAATTCGATGGGCGACCTGTTCCATGAAAAAGTCCCGCTGAAGTTCATCCAGGACGTCTTTGAGGTCATGGCGGCGGCATCGCAACATCAGTTCCAGGTTCTGACCAAGCGCTCCGGCCGTCTGTTGGAAATCCACGAGTCCCTGCCGTGGTCTCCCAATGTTTGGATGGGAGTTACGGTTGAGGACGATAGCTGCCGCTTTCGGATCGGCGACCTGCGCCGGACCAGGGCACGGATCAAATTCTTGTCGCTGGAGCCTCTTCTGGGGCCGCTCCCCAAATTGAACCTGCGGGGTATCGACTGGGTCATCGTCGGGGGTGAATCCGGCCCTGGGGCGCGCCTCATGCTGCCCGAATGGGTCATCGACATCCGCGATCAATCCCAAAGGATTGGCGTCCCGTTCTTCTTCAAGCAATGGGGCGGATTCAACAAGAAGAAAAACGGCCGTCTTCTCGACGGCCGAACCTGGGATCAACTCCCCGTAGACCTCGCCGCGCTGCTTGCCGCCTGACGGCAAAACCTGTCGATAATCCGAATTCCGTGCGCGAAAGCTTATGGCGTGGTGATATATATGCCGCCGTGTTGGTACTCGATGAAGCGGACCAGGCCGTCGCAGACGGGCGCGGGTCCGGACTTGAAGACGAAATTGACGATATAGATGGCGTCGCCGACGTTGCAGGCTTTGTCTCCGTTGGCGTCTCCCATCTCCAGTGGACTGGGCGCCGGTCCGGTCTTGAAGATATAATTGACAATGGAGACGGCATCGCCGACGTTAGTTGCGCCATCGCCGTTGGCATCACCGCAGATCAGCAGCCGTTTGGCTGCGCCGCAACTGTCGGGGGAACCGACGCCCGGCGGCCGCGACTCTTCCGGATAGGTTTGGTCATCGGCTTCATCCCAGAGCAGGTTACCCAGATGATCATAGATTTTGGCGTCGACGCAAAGGAAATCACCGGCCGGGGTGGAAACGCCGTTGCTGGTGCAATCGCGCCAGAAGAACCGAATCGGCTGGTAGGTCCCGTAGACGGAGGGATCGCCGGAGACCTGAATCTGCAGCCGGAACAATTCATAAACGGCGCTGTCGGGCGGCCCGAAGCAGGAGGGGTGGTACGGCCCATTGACCGTTTCGGCGATGGCCATCAACCGGAGAAGCCGCGAACAGGAGGGAGCGCAACCGCTGCTGTCGATCGTCTGATGACCAAGAAACTCCCACTTGCAGCCGGTCAGTAGTTGGCCGAAGACGACATCGGTGATGGTCATGGCCGCAGAATCATAGGCCACGGTCAGATCAATACCGCCCATGTCGAGGGGGTAGTTGCGGATGACAATCGGCAATTCCACGGTCGCGCCCGGCGCCACGGCGGTGAGATCCGGCAATTGAATCCTCGGCATCGGGACGGCCCAGCCGACAGCCGAGGCAGCGAGCAAGACCCAGAGAGAAGCTATGGCAGTCCGCGAATACATGCAGATTTCACGTCTCCAGAGGCGACAGCCTCACCGGCGGCAGCCTCATCGGTGGCAGCCTCATCCACCGCCCGTCGGCGTTGCGGCGGCGGCGACAATTCGTATCGGCCATGTCGAAAAACGGTTGGCCGTCATAATCGGATTTCGCGTTCCCAGACGGTAACCATGTATGATAAGTTATATATACCGCTTTTTTCGAACCAGTCAAGCGATTCTATTCCGCCGCCGATAATACGGCGGGTTCGGTCTCGGAAATTCATTCACACGTCAGGTTCTTTTTCGTTATACTCCTTATATGTTCGACACCGGCAAAGAGTTGCAGGCCGAGCGCGTTGTTCTGGTCGGCACGGCGCTGAAGAAAACTCCCAAAGAGGAGACCGAGTATTCGATCGACGAGCTGTCGGGCCTGACTGCCACCGCCGGCGGCATTGAGGTGGCCCGGTTTATTCAACGTCGCGACCGACCGGATGGAACCTTTTTCATCGGCAAGGGGCTGGCCGACCAGATCGCCGCCTGCATCGCCGAGCGGCAGGCCGACCTGGTGGTCTTTGACGATCTGCTGTCGCCCAATCAACAGCGGAATCTGGGAGAGAAATTCGAGGTCAAGGTAATCGACCGGGCCATGCTGATTCTGGATATTTTCGCGCTGCATGCGCGGTCGGCCGAGGCCCGCGTGCAGGTGGAACTGGCGCAGATGGAATATCTGCTTCCCCGGCTGACCGGTCTGTGGGTACACCTGTCGCGGCAGCGGGGCGGCATCGGCACCAAGGGACCGGGTGAAACCCAGCTGGAGACGGACCGCCGGCAGGTCTATAACCGGATCGCCAACCTCAAGGAACGATTGAAGAAGGTCGAGCGGCAGAGGAATATCCAGCGTCAGCGGCGGGCCGACTGCTGCCGAGCCGCCCTGGTCGGCTATACCAACGCCGGCAAATCCACCCTGTTCAATCGCCTGACGCGATCGGACGTGGCCGAGGCCGATCAGCTTTTTTCCACGCTTGATTCAACCTCGCGCCTGATCGGCCTGGACTATCCACAAAAGGTCGTCCTGACCGACACGGTCGGGTTTATCGAGAAGCTTCCGCATCAGTTGGTGGCGTCGTTCAAGTCGACCCTGGAGGAGGTCACCCTGGCCAACCTGATAATAATGGTGGTCGACTGTTCGGATCCGTACCTGGAGCGCAAGATCGGTGTGGTCAAAAGCGTCCTGGGGGATATTGGGGCGGACGGTATTCCCCTCCTAACTGCTTACAACAAAATGGATTTGCTGGACGGCGCGGCGACGGATGCGGAATTCATGACCGGCGTTATCCCGGTTTCGGCACTTAGGAATATCGGTCTGGATCGGCTTAAATCCGAAATAGTTACACGATTTGCGGGATCACTGCCGTAAAAGAAAAATGAATTGTGCCGATATCGCTAATAATAAAGGACAGGCACAGGTATGAATGGACGAATCCTGATTGTCGACGACAACCCCAATATGTCCTCGCTTCTGTCGGAGATGCTCGAGGTTTTCGACTATGAGTCTATCCGCGCCGGTGATGGCGTCGAAGCGATAGAGAAGGTCGAGCAGGGGGATTTCCGACTGGTGATCACCGACATGCGGATGCCCAAAATGTCCGGGCTTGACCTGCTGCGCCTGATCAAGGAAAAACGGCCGGACCTTCCGGTCGTGGTCATCTCCGGGTATGCGCTTGACGAGGAAGGCAACAGCATCCTATCCAGCATGGCCGATGGCTTTCTCAACAAGCCGTTCAAGATGTCGGATATCGAGCAACTGCTCAAAAACATCGTCCGGTAATCTTCCCCGCTTCCCGACAAATCACGTTGGCAGCCGATTCTCAATGGCGTATATTTTTTGTCGATGAAACAATTATTGGCCAAGGCGCCGCTCTTTTCGGGCCTGTCGGTGCGGGAGTTGGAGATCGTCGAGCAAACCGGGCAGACGTTCTCGGTCGAACGGGGACGCTTCATCTTCCTGGAAGGGGATCCGGCCGATCGCTTCTTCCTGGTTTTGTCGGGCAAGATCAAAATCCAGAAATCGTCGCCGCAGGGGAAAGAACAGATTCTCCTGATCGCCGGTCCGGGCGATTCCTTCGGGGAGGCGGCGCTGTTTGCCGGGACAAGCTTCCCCGCCTCGGCCGAGACGATCGAGAGCGCGCGGCTGATCGGTTTCTCTCGCGGCAGCTTCTTAACGCTCATCAAGCGCCATCCGGTGGTGGCAGCCAACATGATCGCCGGATTGTCGCTGCGGTTGCATCATCTGACCCGTCTGGTCCAGCAGATTTCCCTTGAGGATATCAGCACCCGCCTGGCGGGATACTTGATGGATAGGCTTAAGGATTCATCCGATCCCGACGCCGCCATAGTCCGACTAACGGAAAAGAAAATGGTGCTGGCATCCCTTCTGGGAACGGCCCCGGAGACGTTGTCCCGGGCGTTCCGACGGCTTTCGAAGCTGGGGATCATCTCGGTTAACCGGCAGCAGATTACCATCATCGATCGCCGCCGCCTGGCCGAAATCGCCGACGGGAAAAAGTTCTAAACGCTTGACCTATATCAAGTACTCTCTTCCTGTTTGCACCGATATTACCCGCGAGCGTCGAACGACATTGGTGTGAAAGGATACGGTATGGCCCGGACGGTTCGTGACATTGTGCATATCGACGAGGAGTTGTGCGACGGCTGCGGCGAATGTGTCCCCAGCTGCGCCGAGGGAGCAATCCGGATAATCGACGGCAAAGCCCGGCTGGTGGCCGAAAATTTGTGCGACGGATTCGGGAACTGCTTGGGGGTTTGCCCCCGGGGTGCAATCAGAATCGAAAAACGCGCGGCCGACGATTATGACGAATCGGCCGCCGGTGGTTATCCGGCCGGGATGGAACGCGAAAGTCATGCTCCACAACCGCGGGCCATTCCCTTGGCACCGATGCCGCCATTGCCGGCGGCCGCCCCGACCCCGATCCTTGGCGGCGGATGCTCCGGATCGGCGCTGCGGATGTTTGCGTCCCCGGTAGTGGAGTCCGAGACTCAAGACGCTACGGGAGCAGCCTCATCCACCTTATCGCAGTGGCCGGTGCAACTGATGTTGGTTCCGCCCACGGCGCCGTTCCTCAGGGGACGGGAGATTCTGCTGGCGGCCGATTGTTGTCCGTTCGCCTTTGGGGATTTCCATCGGCGGTTTCTGAAGGGGAAGGCTTTGCTGGTCGGCTGCCCGAAGCTGGATGATCTGGCCCATTACCGCCAGAAGCTGGAAGCCTGTTTTCGCCAGTCGGGGTGCAGCGGGGTGACGGTCATGATCATGGAAGTCCCCTGCTGCGGCGGGCTGAAGGTGGCGGCGGTTGAAGCCTATCGGGCGGCGGGGGCCGGTTTCCCTTTGAAGGAAGTCGTCATCGGTATCCGGGGTGAGGTGCTCCGGGAGAGCATGCTGACCTGATTCAAATAATCGATCGGGTGGCTTCGGCCGGCGTAATTCAATATATTACATGATCATACGTTGCTAGGCCGCCTGATGGGCAAAATTGCGCCGGCCTGCAGTTCCCTTCAAAATCAATTATTTACTTGACAAATATCATGGCAGTTGCGTCATTAGAAATAAGAGAGGTCAGGAGGTTTGCCGGCGCCGCGACGGCGCCGCATTCCTTAACGATTCATCGAACGACATCCCTGTAGCCTGATCAGTTCTTTTGTGGGCATATTTCGGTGCGCCGACCGGGAAAAGGATCGGTCATCGTGCAACTGCGCCTTATCGGCGGCGGGAGATCGTCATGAAACAACTCATTCATTCATTGGTAATCCTCATGGGGCTGTCTATTTCAAGCCTGCCCGTTTTCGCACAGGTCGAGGAACCGTTCCATTCCTATGCCAATCTGTCAGATACGGATAAGCTGAGTCTGGGGACTCAGGAATTGGACCGGGCGATACGGGAACGTTGCCTTGACCGGGTCATAGAATGCTTGAGCCAGCAATGGCAACACAGTCCGGTCATGATCGATTCGGTGACCGGGCGTTTTCAGACCCTTTTTGCCCGCCTGGATTCCATCAACGGCTCCCCCCAGGGGTCGGCGGCATCAGGGGAGGCACTTTCAGAATATCCGGCCTTTCACATTATTGAGGAACGGCCGCTTCGGATAGCGCCCGACACGGCGGCGCTGGAGCACAATATATATTTGGGTGACGATCCGACCTCATATGACGATCAGGCCGTCCTCTGTTTCAATAACTGGCTGGGAATGTACGGGGTGACCAATCTCTTTACGCTGGCCGACAAAATGGACGGCATCCTTGACGGCGCCCTTCTCAATCCCCTGGCCCTCAAGAGTCAAAAAGGGACGATTGCTTCGGGGGAATTATCCGGCGCTTCATCGATTATTCCGCGAATGCTTAAGCACAAGGCCTTTCATCCGGGGGGAGACGGACATGGTCAATGTGAAGTACTCACCAGAACCTATGCGAAGAACGAATTTGGCGGCAATTCTCTTTTCAGCCATCCCTATGACGTATCCGAGGCCACGGTCAATGTCTTGGGGGTCAATCATTGGGCGCTTCTGGCCACCGATGCCAATTGGGACAGATTTATTTACTATGGCAAAGGTGAGCAAGGCTCTGCAATCGCCGGGCAGGACAAATATGGGCCAAGTTCATCAATGACATACCGCAATCCGGGCGGCATTTCGCTGCTGACAGACGAGGACCTGTTTGTATGCGATGTCTATCACAACAAGGTCGCCAAGTATTACATAAATTTCGAATCAGAATCGCCATATATAGCAAATTGCGAACCGCTTGACTTTGGTGATTTCAATCATCCGATTGACGTCGACGCGGCCCATATACCGCGTTATTTTCAAGATACCACCAAATGCCTATTTGATAATTGGGTGGCCGTTTGCGATCAGGGAAACAATCGGATATTGATTTTTAGCATTTGGGGGGGGCTCAATTTTACCGTCGGCGGATTCGGTCATGGTTCTCTCAGCCTTTATAATCCGACCTCGGTCGCATTTGCGCGAGAAAATCAAGTTGGCTGGCAGACACATGACCTATTCGTCGCCGATGCCGGCAATCGCCGGGTAGTGAAATTCTATGCCGTCCAGGGAGACACTATCGGTTCATTTCACGGTTTCAAAGCCAGCAATGATTCTGTCTTTGCCTCTAATGCCTATCTCACATCGGTTGAAGTGGATGGTTTCGGGCAGGTCTATGTGCTCGACGCTTACAACGGCCGGATTCACAAATTCGACAATACCTTGGGCTATATTGGGTGTTGGGGCGGCATTGGCAAAGGGTATGACAGCCTTTACTACCCCAGTCGCATATCCGTTGGGCGAAGCTGGACGGAAAAATACTACCAGCCTTGCGGGAGTTCCATCCTTTGGCCGCGAAGAATCGGGGAACTGCTGGCCACCGAGCTATATACCGACAACACGGGGATCAAGCGCTTTCAATTCGACAATTCCCTGCAATCGTATAGCGCCGAGTATCTCCCAAGGCAATGCAACGAGGCTAATGACAATATTGTGGTCGAGTGGAAACAGGCCGATTATGGCTACGCCCAGTGCGTGATCGAGTGGGGATATAGCCTCGCTCCCGATACCGAGAAAGCCTTCTATCCGCCTGGGAAACATACCGTGACTTGGCCCGTGCCGTATAATGCGCCTGCCTCGGCGACTTCTACCGTCAGGCTTTCGCTCTATTCCGCCTATAGTCAATATCAAAAGCTGGATGGCAGTATATTTACTGTGACATACGCGCGCGGCGACTGTAATTACCCTCCCACATTTTCCGCCTATCATCATCTCGTCGGCAATGTGGATAGTTGTGTGGTCGTCGGGCACGTTTACAGATGCGCCGTCCTGGTCAATGATCGCGACAGCCAGCATTTCAGATACACTTGGCGAACGCTTCATTGCAAATTCGCGCTGAACCCATCCCATCCCGAATATCTGTATGATTCCCTCGTTCTGATCGATTCGAACCAGGTTAACATCATAATCCCTTACGAGTTGCTCGGCGGCAAAAGCGCTCTGACCGAACCAGTGCAAATATTCAGCGTTCTGGTGGAAGACATGGATGGCGGCGCAATCTGCGGCACCTGCAACAGGCACGTCGTGGCCTCGGAGAATGACTGTCATTATTACCCGCCGCCCGGCTGCCCTGTCCTGTACTGGGACGACGGCGGCACCTGGCGGATGATCAATAACCTCCTGGCGGAATCGGATATCGCCGATCGGCCCTCAGAATATGTCAGCGAAATCTACCCTGTCTTTGACGTCTCCCCCGACGCCGGCGGAAACATGCATTTCCGGATTACCGAGGAAGCCGAGGAAGTGACATCCCTGCAATCCTTGCGGGCGATGGCGATCTCCTATCCCGATTCTCTCTCGCTGGTGTTTTCCAATAAGAATCGTCCCCTGAGCGTAATCGGAGAACTTGCCCGACCTATGGCCGCCTACAATGCCGCCGGCGATACGGTGACGGGACTGCTGGCTTATCAGGACGGTCTCTACTACGAGGACCAAAGCCCTGGTTATCTGGTTGTCGTTTATTGGCTTGATACGCTCGGCAACGGATACCTAAAGCCATCCGTATGCGAGGATGACGGCCCGATCTTGCCGCCTCCCAGCAAGAGCGCCGAGAAGCGCCGGGCCGATGACACCACCGCCTA
>CAZPEV010000104.1:0-11789 GCA_964585635.1 uncultured Ignavibacteriales bacterium | reverse complement strand
GGTCGGTGGATAGAGATAGGCCTGCGCGAAAACGTGCTGGAATTCGTGGGCCAGCACCGCCGTAATCTCGGCGGCCGGGATATCGGCCAGGTTCCCATAGCGACTCGCCGCCGGCCGCTTGCTTAGTAAGACGCCATAAAGGTCGAAGCAGACAGCGCCGTCCTTGGCAAAGGCATCGGCATTTCCATCCAGGATGTAGTATGTGACAGGCTCCGATTGTTCGCCGGGAGGGACCCATTGACGGGCGATCGCGACCGCCGCGGCGATATCAACCTGCGAGACCTTCCCGACCAATGCGGCCAGGCTGTCACGGTGGCGGAACAGCTCGAGCTGGGCCTGTCCGATGTCGGCCGGACTCGGAATGGCGCGATACGGTAGGGCGGCAAAGATGCGACGATGGATATCGGGCGTGACATTGCTGAACTGACGATAGTATAGCCTGTAAGCAGCCGAGGTCAGCAGACTGTCAATCAGCGCGGTGATCTGAGGATCGCGCGCGTTCCGGTCGGCGAGGGCCGCCAGACGTTCTTCCTGTTGCTGAGAATCGAGTTTAGCGACAACCGCCGCGGTGTCACCATAGCCGGGATTCTTCGCGGCAATCGCCGCATACAGACGCATTAACAGGCCCAGGGCGGCTGTGTTATCGCTTTGTCCGGCGTGGCATAATTCAACTCCAGCCGGCGTCAAAAGAACCGCCACGACACAGAGGACGGTCATCAATCTGATCATGTTACCCTCCCATGACGGCAGCAAATGTCTTCAGATCAGATACGAAGACTCTGCTACCGAAGTTGCAGCGGCGTTCAGGGATAATCACCGGGTGCCTCGCTCTTCAAGGAGTGTTGACAAACCCCCGGTTTGCGGGGACAAGAAACGCAAAATCGAAAGAGGTTTCACGTCGCCGACTTTGAAATTCAATGCGAAATTTCGTTGGACTAGCATGCGGTCTTTGGGTTTACGGGAAATTGGCTTCGTTCGCTCATTTTCTTGTTTGACGCAATCGCTGTTCTTCGAAGGCTTGATGATGGATTTGTCGGTCTGGTGGGGATGGAATCGTCTCTTGCCGGCGAGCATAGGTATAGACCTCCATATATGCGTCTACTAAAGGGGGCGGAGTTGTGATCACCATCGAAGTTGTGGTGATTTACAAGAATTGGATGGAGAAGATATAGGCAGATCTGGAGGGAAGCGGACTGCCTGCCGGAATTGATCAGACTGTCAGATCATCCGCCGCCAGCTCATTTTCTGCGGGCAGGGTTTAACAGAGGACAGATATGCAAAAGGACGGACGGTGACACTGGCACGGCAGTTTCTGACATGATGGAGGAAATGACGGAAAGGCCCCATCCTCGGAGAGGATGGCGCATCCCGTATCATCGATTGACCGTTGCCTAAAAGCGGGGTAATGCCTATGTTTGGCCTGATTGAACCATGGGCTGATGCCTGGGATGGAGTTGTCAGATGTCGGAGTTCTCGGAAGCTGAGAAACAGCTATTAATCGGAGTCAGGAGCATCGTGCTCCGGGGGGAATCACCCGAAAGATCTGCGCTTGAGGATTTCGGGAAGCGCTTCTTCGATGATGAGCTGGTGGACTGGACCGACGCCTACGAAAGCCTGATGGCGAAGGGGCATCTTCGATTCGCTGACGGCCGCTACGCCTTATCGGATGAGGCTGCCAAGCTGGCGGCGGCATTTCACAAAAAGAAGATGAGTTCCGGCTTCGATGAATGGATGATCCGATCCAGTGAGTGCAAGACCTACTCGCGCTTCTGTGAACGTGTGTACGGCATCGATCTCTGTCAGTGCAGCATGGTCGACAAGGAGCAATTGGACAAACTCCTGGAAGTACTTAAGCTGACTCCGGCCAGCAGAGTACTCGATCTCGGATGCGGAGTGGGCCGAATCACCGAATATATATCCGACCAAACAGGAGCACAAATCACGGGAGTGGATTTCGCTGAGGGTGTTATCGATCGCGCAAAGAAACGGACGGCGATGAAGCGGGAGCGCTTGTCCTTTTGCACCGGTGACCTGAATGCGCTCGATTTCCCCTCCAATTCGTTCGACACAATCATAGCGCTGGACACGCTCTATTTCGTTGATGATCTCGATGCGACCATCGGGGCCATGAAGAGAATCATCGGTGCTGCCGGTCAGATGGGGGTGTTCTACAGCCAGATAATCAAGCCCGATGATTCGAGAGATCTTCTCGAGGCGGATTCTACCAAGCTCGCCAAGGCCCTGCACCATAGTGGGCTCTCATACCGGACGTGGTGTTTCACAGAAAATGAGTCCGAGCTTTGGCGCAAAGAAAAGGAAATAGCCGAAGAATTGAAGGGCGACTTTGAGAGCGACGGATACCTGAATTTATGCGAAAGCCGAATCAAGGAGGCAGAGCACCTGCTCGAAATAACCAAAGACCGGCGGGAAAGCCGACATCTTTACCATATAAAACTCATTGGCGTCGAGAATTAGTTGGGGCAAGCAATACGCTGATCTGCGGCACGTACGCGGCAACATCTGATTCGACGGGGGCAATAACGGAAGAGCATTATCCCCTGAAGGGCTGATGTCCTGATGGCTAGCGGGTTATTTCCTTGATACACTCCGGGCTGTCATTGCGGGGAGAATTGACGATCGTAGAGACCTCGTAGGCGCGCATCTGCTCCCCCGGGTACGGCCTTAAAAGCGCCACGGCCCGCATTTCATCGGTCAGGTCGGGATCGATCCAGCCGGCCTCATTGTCGCGGGTCAGGATGACCGGCATCCGGTCATGAAAGGGATGGATCAGGTCGTTGGCTGCGGTGGTCACGATCGTAAAGCTCGGGACCTCTTCCCCGTCCGGCGCGCACCAGCTGTCCCACAACCCGGCAAAGGCGAATGGCCCGCCTTCGCTGAGGACGAAGCGGATCGGAATCTTGCCGCGCCCCGACGACGCCGGGCGCCATTCGTAGAAACCATCCCCCACCACCAGGCAACGGCGGTGCGGCAGGAGCGGCCTGAAACTCCGCTTTTCAGCCAGCGTCTCGGCGCGGGCGTTGATCATCCGGTTACCGATCGAGGGATCGCCGGCCCAGGAGGGTATGAGGCCCCATTTCATCAGCCTCAGCGCCCGCCGTTCACCCCCCACGACCACCGGCGCCGGTTGGCCGGGGGCAACGTTGTAGCGCGGGGCGTACGAAAAATCGGGCGGGGGAAAATCAAACCGCTCTTGAAGATACTCCAGAACCTCGGCGATACTATATCGTCCACACATGGCGCCGACACCTCTTAACCCTTCATCATCCAGGCATGGTTCTTGACTTTTCCGATTATACGGCTCAAGGCCACAGGCCAAAAGGATATTTTCCGGCCGCTCGTTTTTTCGCGGGTGGCTGTGATTGGCCCTACGGAGGGGTGTCGGTTTATACCTGCAACCAAATAGCGGTTCGACTGTCTGCTGTGGCGGGTACCCGATTGCCGGCAGGGCCGGATCGGGGGATTATCTATCACAAAAATGATTGAAACCGGCGTAACAAAGATGTATACTGGAGTTTGGGGAAACGCTTATGGGATGGACTATTAGGAATCGACCGGGACGTCGGGCTGCGGCACTTCTGGGGTTATTCGTAGCCCTGGCCTGGTCGGGCAAAGGATTTGCCGCCGACGATGATTTCTTTCTGAGGCAGGAAATCGACATCCCCGGGGTGGTGCTGGGATGCCGCTCCGGCGATGTCAACGGCGACGGTCGCCCGGATTTAATCATCGTGGCCAGTGATCAGAGTGGTCATCGGGTGGGGCATGTCTATCTGCAGCGCGAAGCGGGGCGCTTCCCCCCTGCGGCCAGCCAGACGCTGACCCTGTCATCTTCGACCGACATGGTCCAAATCTTCGACCTGGATCGCGACGGCAAAAGCGAGCTGTTGACGGTCGATCAGAACGGCCTCTGGCAGTACCATCACGACGGCGCCGGCTTTGCCACCCCGCCTCAGGCGCTGGCCGCCGAGCCGACGATATTCATGAGCGGCATCGAGGGAACGATACTTCCGCATCCCTTTGTCCAGCTCATTTCCGGCCGGACCATTGCGTTTCTGCCGACCGCCGCCGGCTATGCTTTATGGGAGTACAAGGGGGGCACCTTCAAGAAGCTCTCCGCACTCTCGCTGGCGCATGCGCTGGATGAGGATGACCGTCCGGTGAAGCTGTATGGCAGTGCCGGGGGCGTGTTTACCATGACCCTCCCGGAGGTCACCATCGCCGACTCCGACGGTGACAAGCGTGATGATATCTATATGGTGTGGCCGGATCGTCTGGCGATATTCCGTCAAAACGCCGATGGGAGTTTTGGGCCGGCGGCCGCCGCGGACATGCATCTCAACGGCGCCCACGGCAATTTCTGCCAGTCACGCCTAGCCGATTTCGACCGCGATGGCAAGCTGGATTTCATTTGCGGGCGGTCGCTCGGGGGCGTCTCGGGCGCTCATACCGAGATCGATTTTTACACCGCCGACCGCTTTACGCAGAACGCCCCGCCGGCGACGCAACATGTCTCTTTGACCGACGTCTGTGGAAACATCTTGGTCGATAATATTGATCGGACCGGGGGAGTGGAATTGGTGGTCCCGGCCATCGAGTTGGGAATCATGTCGACGGTGCGAACCATGATCTCCAAGAGCACCGATTTTTACCTGCTGATTTATCCGATCGACAATCTCGGTCGTCCATCCCGGGAACCGGCCGTTCGAAAGAAGCTGTCTTGCCAGCCGAATTTCGAAAATGCCAACCCGACCGCCCGTATCCGCGTGGACTGGTCCGGTGATTACGACGGCGACGGCCTGCCGGATCTGGCCTTTGCCGACGGGGCCGGCCAATTGCAGTTTTACCGCGGGATGGCGGGAGAGTATATGCAGGGAAAAGCCAGCCTGGTCATCGATCTGCCCGATCCGAACCAGATTATAGTGGCGCCGCTCAATGATGACGGGCGATCCGATCTGATTATCATTCATCATCCGGGAGAAAAAAGCACGCGGGTGACGCTTTTGGTTACGAATCGAACAAGCTGAGCCGTTCGGCACCGGCGGGGAAACGGCCTGATGAGAAATTGATTATTCAATGGCAATGCCTGGCACAATAACCAACATCCTGACGAAGGTGATCGCCCTGCTTCTGGCGATTCTGCTCTGGTTTAACGTGGTCAGCAAGAAGCAGTATGAAGCCGACCTGACCTTGCCGGTGACCGAGGTTGACTGCCCGCCGGGGCTGACCCCGGTTACCGGGGTTCCGAGGTCGCTGGCGGTGAAAGTGATGGCCGAGGGACGGAAGCTCCTGCGCAGCGATTGGAAGGAAGCCGGCCTGCGGATCAAAGCCACCCGGATGCGGCGGGGGGTCAACACGCTGGAGTTGAATCTGGAAACCGTCTCACTGCTGAGATCCGAAAGGGTCACCCTGATAGAGCTGCCGGGGGCGGGGCCGATATCGATTCAGCTTGATCGGATTGACACGCTGGCCAAGCCGATCGCCTCCCGTCTCGTCGTGCGTTCAGCGGCGGGTTCGTCGACGCTGCCCGCCCCGCCGCGTCTCGTTCCCAGTCGAACCAGGGTCATCGGCCCGTCGGCGTTGATCGAGGCGATTGATTCCATTTACACCGAGAGCCGGACGATCAATTTCGGCGCCGATACGGTCCGGCTCAAGCTTAAGCTGATCCCGCCGGCCGGCCGGGCGGTCAGGCTGGAGAATGATTCGGTAACGGTGACGCTGACGCCGGAGCGCCTGACGTCAAAACCATGTCACAATGTTCCCGTGGCGCTGGAAGCAGATCCACAGGACCGGAGCATCACCGCCATATCCGATCGCGTCACCGTTGAGGTGCGCGGGCCGCAGCGGATGATAGACACACGGTCTAGCCCGTCCCTCCTGGCCCAAGCCAGAAATAATGGGGCGGCCACGGCGGCCTCCCGCAAGGTCGATGTTTCCTGCCCCTCCTCACGCCTTATCTCCCGCGTTAGGCCCGACTCTGTCCGTATTCTGGTCAATCAATGATCGTCCTGGGATTGGAGACATCCTGTGACGAAACCTCGGCGGCGGTGGTGGCCGACGGCCGAACGGTGCTGTCAAATATCATTCATTCGCAGTCGATCCACCATCGATTCGGCGGGGTGGTGCCGGAATTGGCCAGCCGGGAACATATTCGCCGGATCATTCCGATATTGAATGAAGCGCTGGCGGCGGCGGGCCTCACGCTGGATGGCATCGACGGTTTCGCGGCGACTTTCGGGCCTGGCCTGGTCGGCGCCCTCCTGGTCGGGCTGTCTTTCGCCAAATCGCTGGCCTACGGCAGCGACAAACCATTTTATGCCGTCAACCATCTTGAGGGGCATATCGCCGCCAACCTGCTGGCTCATCCGAATCTGGGAGAGAGTTTCGTGACGCTGCTCGTCTCCGGCGGGCATACCATGTTGATCGACGTCAATGGCTTTGGCAACTATCGCGTTTTAGGCAGGACGGTCGATGATGCCGCCGGCGAGGCTTTCGACAAGGTTGCCAAGCTGCTCGGCCTTGGTTACCCCGGCGGGGCGGCCGTCGACCGTCTGGCGCAGCGCGGTAATCCGTCGTACGTCCGCTTTCCGCGCGCCATCCCCGATCCACAGCGCCTGGTTTTCTCGTACTCGGGGTTGAAGACGGCGGTCGGATTGCACCTGAAAGGATACGGGGCTGAAGAGCTGGCGGTTCACTTGGCCGACATCGCCGCCTCGTTTCAAGAGGCCGCGGTCGATATGCTGTGCGATAAATCGCTGCGGGCGCTGGAGACGACAGGCAAGAAGATACTGGCGCTTTCCGGCGGGGTTGCGGCCAATTCGCGCCTCAGATTCAAGCTCGATGAGGCCTGCCGCCGCATGGGAGCGCAACTGGTTGTCCCGTCGCCGGACCTGTGCACCGACAACGCCGCCATGATTGCCGCGGCGGGATATTATCATCTGGCGCGCGGAGAGCAGTCCCCGTTCACCGTCAACGCCATACCATATCAGAAGCTCGGATAGCCGCGCTGATCTTCATCCCCACCTGTCCCCAATGAAAAGGCCGGCTGGGCCGGCCCTTTGAAATCGTATCGGCAACAGGCTATTCTTGGAGCAATTTTTCCGCCTCTTCCCGTTCCGGCGAGGCCAGATTGTACTTGAGGGCGTCGTTCAGATGCTCCCGGGCCTGATCGACACTGCCCATTTCGAGAAGCGTCTTCCCCAGTAGAAAATGCATTTCAGCATCTTCAGCGTTTATTTTCAACGCCGCCAGGAATTGACTCTCGGCCAGCTTGTACTTCTTCTGGGTCAGGTAGACCCGTCCCAGAAGATGGTACCCGCGGCGGTCGACGCCCAAGTACCGGATGGCCGCCAGGCCCAGTCCCGCGGCCCGGTCCAGACTGTCACCCTTCTGGAGCAGATACTCACCCAGGTAGTAGTAGGAATACGGCGACGGCCAGTTAAGCCGCACCGCCCGGCGGAAATTGGCCATTGCCGAGTCGATATTCCCTTTGTCGCGGAAATAGATTCCCTTGAATTCATACGCCGCACCGTAGGCGGTATCGAGGGCGGCCGCCCGATCAAGGCGGAAGAGAATCGAATCCGTCTTGCCCACACGGTATTCCATCTCGGCCAATTGATATTGGGCTTGGGGATCATCGGGATATTTCCGCGCGTACCGGGTCAAGAGGTCACAGGCGGCGTCGGCCCGGCTTTGTTCCGCATACTGCTGGGCCAGAGATGTCGCATACGGCAAGTAGCTCGGCGCCAGGCGGCACAGGGTTTCGGCGTAGGCCGTCGCCTGAGCCTTTTGCCCGGCGGCATTATAGAGGTCGTAGAAGCCCTCCAGAATCTTCCGGTTTTGTCGGAACCGGAACGGCAGCGAAGCCGCCAGGCTATCGGCGGCCAGGGTATTCTTGGTCTTGGCATACAGCGCCAGCAATCCCGAATAATAATCCTGCTCGGGGTAGGGGAGATCAATCAGCTTCCGATAGATGCCGATGGCCCGATCCACCTGCCGGCCACGGGAATAGTAAGTCGCCGCCAACTCCAGCCAATGCCGGTCGGCACCATAAAACGAAAGGCTGTCATCGATAAGCAGCTTGGCCGAATCGGCGGCCTCGGGAAAGCGACGCATAAGATCGGCTTTAAGGAAATTCGCCTCCGGCAGACCAGCCAGCAATAATTTCCCGTCGTCGAGATAATCCATCGCGCCTTGTATATCCCGATTCGCCAATAGGCTGTACATCATCTTGAGATAAAGACGCCGCAGATAGTCGTCGGGATACCCTTTATTGTTGGCCATGATGTAGGCCGATTGATAATCGACCACGGCCGTTTTGTCGTCGTGAAAAGCGGTCAGATAATCAGCGTGGCGGTCCAGGGAAAGGGGCGAATTCAGATTGAGCGCCAGGAATTCGTAGAATGACAATTCGGCGTCGATCGATCGTCCCAACACCTGCTCTACATAAGCTCCCAGTATAAACGCATCCCCGCATTTCTCGGCCTGGGACGTCACCTGGTGAACCAGACTCTCGGCCTCTTTCAGACGCCTGGCATCGAAGAGGTACCATCCCAGTTGCAGTTTCAGGGTAATGTTCGTCTTGTCCCGGTCGATGGCTTTTTGGAGGCTGGCCGTCGACGAATCGACCATATTCAAATAGTGATAAATCTCGGCCCGATGCTGGAAATGGCGGGCGGATTCCGGTTTCACCCGCGACAACAGCCCCAGGGCGGAATCGACCGCCCCAGACCGGGCCTCGATTTCCGCCAGCCACAACTCGATCTCACGATTGTCGGCCATTCTTTTGGCCGCCTCGGCAATATAGGTCCGGGCGCTGTCGAAAGCATGCTCCAGCATGCTGATCTTCGCCATCGCCAGGTATGGCTTGGCATTGCTCGGTTCCCTGGTGATATAAATGGCGGCCATCTTGCGCGCGTTGGGAAGATAGTCAAGATCGATCGCCAACCGCGTAAAGGCATCGATGGCCGGCAGGAAGCCACCCTCCTTGGGCGCCAGCGAGAGATAGGCAATCAGCGCTTCCCATTGATAGCCATAGTATTCGTCGATCATGGCCCGGCCATACAGGGCAATCGTACTGAGGCTGTCCTGACCGCCGATCGCGCCGAGCAATTGGCGGGCCTCGGTCAATTTACCCTGATCGAGACAATAGCGAGCCTGCTGAAGCTTCTCCACAAGCGGCTGGCCGACGGCGACACCGGTTGCGGCACAGAGAAAAACAAACGCGATTAACAGTCTCTTCATACCATTCTCCACCTAAGACGATCCGTCGAAATGTACATCCATCTTACACCAAACTGCCGCCACGAGGCCCAATATTAATCGATTTTCGTCCGGAAGCAAACAATATGCGCAACGGAAATTTTATGTTGTATACGGCGGAAAAGATGGTATATTTTGAGTGATGGCCGTGCTCAGAGCGGAAAATCTGGTTAAGGTCTATAGCCGCAGAGAGGTCGTCAGCGGGGTTTCGATCGACGTCAAACCGGGGGAAGTGGTCGGTCTTCTGGGGCCAAATGGCGCTGGCAAGACGACGACTTTTTACATGATCATGGGATTTATCAAGCCGCAATCGGGTGAGGTCTACCTGGGAGATGAGGCGTTGACGGCGTTGCCTATGTACCTTCGGGCTCGCAGGGGAATCGGCTATCTGTCTCAGGAAAGCTCCGTTTTTCGAAAGCTCTCTGTGGCCGATAACATAAAGGCAGTATTAGAGTTACAGGGTCTTAGGCGGGACCAGGTGACTACCCGGTTGGAAAGCCTGTTGAATGAGTTGGACATGACCCATCTGCGCAAATCGAAAGCGTACACGTTGTCTGGAGGGGAGCGTCGGCGGCTGGAGATTACGCGGGCGCTGGCCTCGGAACCGGAATATATGCTTCTGGATGAGCCATTTGCCGGAATCGACCCGATCGCCGTCGAGGATATTCAAAGAATCATCGGCCGGTTGATTGACAAAGGGCTGGGGATTCTCATCACCGACCACAACGTGCGCGAGACGCTTTCGATCTGCACCAGGGCATATATCATGTGTGAAGGAAAAATCCTGACTTCGGGAACGTCGGAATATCTGGTATCCGACGCCGAAGCCCGCAAAATCTATCTGGGGGAGAAATTCCGGCTGAATTAGATAATGATTCCCCTGTAGAGAATTTGCACTTCGGATCATCTTTGGGAGAAGATGGTCGATATAATATATGGAAGGATGCATCAACGATGACAACCTCTTAGTTGACAATGGGTTAAATCATGAAACTGGGACTACAGCTAAAGCTTAAGCAGACACTCGCGCCGCAACTGATTCAATCGCTGAAGATGCTCCAGATGCCGCTGCTGAAATTGGAGCAGACGTTGCGCCATGAATTGGCCATCAATCCCTTATTGGAGGATGTGGAGGAAATAGAGGTCGATCAGCGCGAGCAGGAGCCGGAATTCGACGTCGCCGCCGATGGTCAGGAAACCGACCCGGTCGAGCCCCCACTGGGCAAAGTCGACTGGGAGGATTATTTCAGCAATGATGATGATTACGGTTACCGCATCCGGGAGGTAAAGGAAGTCCGCGAAGATTCTTTTCTCTCAGTTGTCTCCACCGAGAAGACGCTCTACGACCATCTGCACGAACAGCTTTCATTCCTTCGTTTGTCGGAAGAGGAACATCAGATCGGGGAGTATATCCTGGGAAATATCGACAGCTCCGGGTATCTGGTGGTTTCCGCCGCCGAAATGGCCAAGGAGTTGGACATCCCGGTGGAAAAAATCGAGGAAATTCTTGAGCTGATCAAGAAGTTCGACCCCTCCGGCGTCGGCGCCCGGAACCTTCGGGAATCACTCCTTATCCAACTGCGGGACCGCGGATTGACCAATTCGCTGGCCTACCGCATCGTCGAGGATCACCTGTATGATCTGGAGAAGAAGACGATCATGCAGATCGCCAAGGCGATGGGGGTGCAGTTGGAGAAGGTGCAGGCGGCGATGGACGTGATCAAGAGCTTGTCGCCGACCCCTGCCCATGGCCGTTTCGAGAGCGGCGCGGCGGCCATCATTCCGGACTTGATCGTCGATCGAGTCGGTGATGATTTCGTCGTTTTCCACAATGATCGCAGCCTGCCGCACCTGCGGGTCAATCCCTCCTATCGATCCCTGGTCAAGCGGGGAAACACCTCTTCGGTTGACACCAAGAAATATATCAGCCAGAAGCTGGAGCAGGCCCGCTGGCTTATCAACGCCATAAATCAGCGGCGCAACACCATGATTCGGGTCATGGAGGCGATCGTCGACAAACAGCGGGAGTTTTTCGAGAAGGGGGCGGAATTCCTGAGGCCGCTGATAATGGAGGACATCGCGCAGGCGGTGAACATGAACGTGGCCACCATCTCCAGGGTATCCAACGGCAAATATGTACAGACGCCGCATGGGGTGTTGGAGATAAAGTACTTTTTTAACACCGGTATCTCCCGTAGCGACGGCGGGGAAATGTCCAAGCGGCACGTAAAGACGCGGATCGAGGAGATCATAAAGGCGGAAAACCCGGAAAAGCCGCTGTCGGACCAGGAAATCTATCAAATGCTTCAGGATGAAGGGATTAAGCTGGCCCGGCGGACGGTCACCAAGTACCGGGAAGAACTGAGGATCCAACCGGCCCGGTTCCGACGCCGGTCGGCCTGATCATATGGGGCGTTATCGAAAATTTAGTTGTAAACTTTTTCCTCTGGGGGTAGTATAGTCTTATGATGAGCTACCGTCAGCCACACATATAATCTCTGCAGACAATTCTG
>CAZPEV010000103.1:0-11791 GCA_964585635.1 uncultured Ignavibacteriales bacterium | reverse complement strand
GAATTGCATGCCCGCCTGCGGCAGATAGGTAATATCGACCTTGTCTCCCCCATTAGAATCACTCAACTGGCATCCGGCCTGACCGACGGCAAAGCCGTCCGCGACCTGTTGGGCGCCGATGAATATCTGACCGGGACGGTCCGCCGGGCCGCCGGCCGCATCCGGATCTACCTGACGCTGGTCTCCTCAATCGACGATGCCGTCAAATGGCAGGATAAATACGATGGCCCCGTCAGTGACCTCTTTGATATCATCGATACGATCACCGACCGCGTCGTTGCCAGCCTTCAGGAGCAACACCCTCAACCTGCCCTGCGGCCTTTAGCCCGTCCCGCCACGACGCCCGAGGCGTACGAGTTGTACCTCTTGGCCCGCGGCTATTATGTCAAAAACACCCCGCACGATCTGCAGCTTGCCGGCGCCATGTACGGCGAAGCCCTAAAGCTCGATTCGAACTACGCCCTGGCAATGGTTGGGCTGTCCGATTGCGCCTGTCAACGGTATATGAATTATGAGGATCGACGGGAACAGGTTATCAAGCAGGCGACGGACCTGGCGAATCGGGCGCTGGAACTCGCGCCCAATCTGCCCGAGGCGTATCGCTGCCTGGGCCGGATCATGCAGGTCACCGGCAGGAATAAGGAAGCCTCGATTTACTTTCTCAAGGCCGTGACGTATAAGGAAGATTACTACCAGGCCTACCGGAGTCTGGGATGGCTCTCCAAAGACTGTTTCCGATACGATGAGGCGTTGCGCTGGGTACGCAAGTCGCTGTCGATCAATTCCACCGACCTCGAATCCATTCTCCTCAAAGGGGTCATTCTCTTCGAGGAGCGGGAATCAAAGTCGGCCATTAACGACTTCACTCGATGCCTGGAACTCCGCCCCGATTACGGCCGGGCTTTTTTCTATATCGGTATGACCTATTTCCAGTTGGGCTGGGCCGACCCGGCCATCGAGGCAATGCAGCAGGCTATGAAGCACGGCGGAGACATCAACGCTCCCTATCTGCTGGGATACTATTATATGGCCAAGGGCGACTACCAGCACTGCGAGGAAACCCTGCGCGAGGCCGCCACCCATCCCGAGATCGCCTTCCTGGCCGAATTCCACCTGGGTATGCTCTACACCCTTACCGGAGCCGCGCCGATCGCCCGAACGCACTACGAAGTATCGTTGGGTCAGTGCCGCGACCTGCTGGCGCAAGACCCGGAGTTTGTCGTCGCCAAGACGGTGTTGATCAAAAACCTGGCTTATCTCGGCGCCGGGGATGAATGCCTGAGGATCATCAAAGAGCTGCTTCCCTATACCGTGTATGACGGCGCGGTCTCCCATGATATTGCCAAGACCTACGCCGTCCTGGGAGACCGGGCCAAGGCCGGGGAGTACGCGCGGCTGGCGGTGGCGACGCCGCAGGGACCGACGGTCGCTGAGATCCTCCTGGATCCTATCCTGGGGTGGTATGCGGGGACGTCCGCGGCCTAATCCGGTTTGACAACGGGAACAAATCGGGATATATTCACATATAGCTATATATTGAGAAGTCCGCGAACAGCGAACCTGACCGAGTGAGGAGCCGGATATGGCCCTTGACGAAAAAACATACAGCAAGTATTTCAAGGCCTTTGGAGACCCCTCGCGGCTGAAAATACTCGAACTGCTTTCCGCTAAAGAATTGACGGTCAACGCTATAGCGCAGGCCGCAGGATTGTCGCAACCGACCGTCAGCCGCCATCTGGCCATCCTGAGAGGGGCCGATATCGTTATCGACCGCCGCCAGGGCCAGCAGGTGTACTATACCTTGAACATCACCACGGTCAAAGACTGCTGCACCGGATTCTGCGACTGCCTGGTTGTCCGGCTGGCCAAGCCCCGCAAAAAGAAAAAATAGCGGCCGCACCTTTTTTTTGGGAACATATATAGTGATATCTGCATATACAGATATGCACATGCCACAAAATGAAAGGAGGTGAGACGGGTGGACAAGGAACTCGGTCAGATCACGTTCACGGAAACGGACAAGGGTCTCCGCATCGAAATCAGCGGCGACAAGCTCAGGGAAAGATTCGGCGCATGCTGCCTTCCGATCTGCTGCGGCGATATCACCAAAGTCGACGGCGTCCCCAAGGAGAAGAAAGAGGGCAACGGGAAATGCTGTTAGACGACTGCAGTTGTCGCCTTAACCCCAAACCAGGAGGGCTTCATGACTCGGTACCTCTGTCCCCGCGTCGCTCGTTGCAGCGAGGGCTGCCCAGGCCGGTCCCGGGCATGACATAAAACCGCCCCACCGGTAAATGCTGTGCAGCAACCAATTGAACCGAGGCGAGAGCCGCCGGCTCTCGCCCGTCATTAGGCTTTAATGGGCCGGGCGATCATTCGGCCAAGCTCAGGGATGCGACCAATTCGTCAAAATATTCTGTCAGGCTTTGATCGGGAGAGATGGCGAGTTCCTGCTGCAGTCGCTTCTCATACGCCCGGTAGGTGTGGAAAGCTCGATATAATTCGCCGTTCTTGACCCGTGCCGCCATCATCTCCCGGACGCCTTCGCCCCAGAGGGGATCAAGCTGGAGCCCTCGTTCCAGCGCGGCGATGGCCTCCGCGGTTTTGCCTTTGGCCATCAGGAATTGCGCCCGCGCTACCGACAGGTCAAGAAACTTCTGAAGCAGTCGCTCGCGATATTCAACCGCATAGGCTTCAAACCGTTCCTCGGGCAATAGTTCGCCGCGATACATGGCGGCGGCGCTCCCGAGAATGTTCTCCTGATCCTGTGATCGGATCGGAGTTGTCGGCTGACGAAATCCGGCTTTGATAAGAAGATCCTCGAATTCGATTGTATCCACCGTGGAACCGTCCGGCAGGTCCAGGCGATAATGCTCATTGGCGTAGCCGATATATGACGGACCCTTTGAGTCGTGGTGGGAATCTAACGCCCGCCGCAGATCCTTCACACAGGTCCGAAGAATGGGCACGCTTTTGGCCGGGTCGCTGTCCGGCCATAAGGTTTCAACGATCACTTCCTCATGAAGGGAACGGCCCTGTTCGATGAGCAGAAGCTGTAGCAACTGCCGCGATTTCTTGCGACTGAAAGATACATTTCTGCCGCCGGCGATGACAGAGAATCCACCAAGCATTCTGATATAGAGCGGAGGCAGCGGGATACTGGGGATGATCTCCAGATAGCGTTGAGCGGAAGTCGCCACGATCTTGCTGCCATGTTCGAGAAAGCGTTTGGCCGTGGCGGCCAAGCCGCGGACCTGCAAATCCGCCGCCGAAACGAGCAGATTGCGCAGCTCCGCTGAGGTCAGCGTCTTCGATCCCAACTCCTCAGTGAACGCCGTCGCCAGGTCGAAACGATGATCACCCTTGAGCAGCAGTCGCGCCGAGTCGCGACCTATGCCATAACGAAATGATTTTACGATCACGAATGAAGAGACGGAATCGTCGGCCATCGGGTACGATGACCAGCCAAGCCGGCCAAGTTCACTCAATCCGGTGCGCAGGAACCGTTTGGCCGACGCCTGCTTTCCACAACCGTCGGCCCAGATGGCCGTCAGGAAGCCGGCCGTCACCTTCCAGCCCCGGGATTTGGTGGTCCCGGCCAGCCGGTAGAGGTCGGCGGCCGCCTTCCCTAATGCCGACCATTGCCGCCGCTGAGTCCGCTCCATCGCTTCCCGACCCAGCCATAAGAGCCGCTGCTCGGTCCGGCTTCCCAGTACTGACGTCGCCGTGACGCGAGGTTCGCGACGTGCCCCGAGGCGAAGATGGAAGTAATCCAACCACAGAGAGATGGCGCTTCGTTCCCGCTCGTCATATTCCAGTGATTTGTCATACGAATTGTTGAGGTGCTTAATTCCCTCGGCCATCTCACCCAAATACCATCGCGCAATGCCGCGACATCGGTCCGCATACATTTCGACACCGCGGTTGGTCATGCCGTGCGAGCCCAGAACCTGCAGGGCGCGCTCGGCGGATTCCAAGGCCAACCGATACCGGCCGCAGGAAAGATGCACCTCGGAAATATTGACGAGCACCATCGGCACGATGGTGAAAGCCCCTTTTCCCTCACATTCATTCACAATCTCATGGAATTGCCCCAGGGCTTCTTCCGATTTCCCCGAGAAATGAGTGAAAAGAGCGATATTGCTCTTGACCGTCATGCGATAGTCAAACTGCGTCTCGTTGAGCATTGACAGGCAGGTCCGCGAGTGCTCAATCGCTCTGTCGTCGCGAAGCTCCTGGTGGGCGGCCAGCGACAACACCACGTGCACCCCCGCCTCGATTGAAATGCCCAGATTCCCGCAGCGGCGCTTGAGAACCTGCCACTTCCGCTTGGTGGAGGTATAATCGGTGGCCGGCGAAATATGCAAGAGCTCCCAATGGTAGTGTATCCAGAGGTTGCCCAGGGCGGCGAGGTTGCCTTCGTACCGGTCGGCGTTGAGCTTATCGGACAGGTACTCCACAAGCTCGCGGTTCTCTCCGGCTATCGAAAGCAGTTGCGTCCGGATCTTTACGTACAGCGGAGTACTCTGCAGATTCGCGGGAAATCGCTCCAGCCAGGCCCGCACCCGGCTCAATCCGTTTGCCGCCACAACGGCATGCCAATCCTCCTCGATGGCCTGCAACGCGGCGTCATGATCGGGAAGATCCATGAGCAGTTGAACGGCTTCCAGGGCCGCCCCCTGTTGGCGGAAGTACCGCGCCGCCGCCTGGTATGTAGCGAACAGTCCGGCCCGATCGGAGGCCTTTCGCAGGATCTGGTTGAACGCCTGTCGCACCAGCGGGTGGAGTCGAAACGTCTCCGGTTGGTCAAGGACAACGTGCGGTAAGGTCGACTCCCGGAGCAATCGCAAATTCATGGCGATGGCGTCGCCGTCATCAGGGATCACGGTCGCCGCGCTCTCCGGTGAAATGACATCAAGCACGGAACACCTGGCCAGAAAACTCACCAGATCTGATGACATACCCTTCAGCAACTCTTCTTCCACATATTCATTTATCGAACGCAGGCTTTTCCCGGCCGCCGATATCTCGCCATCCGTCAACAGCGACCGCCCCCTGAACGACTCCAGGAGCAATCCGATGCTGACACACCATCCGGCGGTCTTCTGCCACAGGTGCTCGATCTGGGCCTCCTCCAGACGGAGCGGCGTTCGACTCTTTAGGGCGTCAATGAACTCAGAGAAGTTGAAGGCCAATTCATCTTTGTCTATGATAACGGCCTGGCCACTTTCCTGCAGCTTCCGGGTGCTGAAGGCCGGCTTGACGCGGGAAGCCACGATCAGGCGAAGATTCCGCCGGCCGGCCGACGCCAGGCGAAGAATGATATCCGTCTGCTGCTCGTGATCGTTGACGGCTTCCCAATTATCCAGGACCAACCGTAGGTCGGGCCCGCGGTATTCCTGGAGGAAAAAGCACAGGTCATCGACTATATCAATATCCGGAGCCCGCCCGGGAATCAGTCTCTCCTGAAACCCGCTTTCTCTCAGGGCCGGTATCGATTGCGAGACGGCTTCGATGAGATAGGAGAGAAAGCGGGATGGCTCGGTATCCTGACGATCGAGATGATACCAAGCTCTGGCATTTCGCGGCAAAGGCGAGACAAGCTGGGCAATAAGCGTGGTCTTGCCGTATCCGGCCGGTGCGATCAGCAGGATCAGATTGGCTTTACTCGAACTCAGAATCTTCCACGTCAGGCGGGGACGATTGATGGAATGTGAAGCCACTTCAGGAACTGAAAGCTTCGAGCCGAGGAGCTTCATATGGCGAATATACCCAAATTCGCACCGACGGCAAAGATTATTTTGGCGCCCAACAAACAGAGAGGTAATATGTTACGACGGCCGGGGAACGTGTAAAACGATAAGTCATGCCACAATCGTCTCAATCCAATAAGACAGAAATTTATCAAATTTTTGCCGGAAATCCCTCCAATTGCCCGCCTTTGTCATTGGCCTGTCATTGGCCCCGATACATTGCTGGTGTGATTAAGCAGCAGAACCAGACCCGTCTCATGACGAGACCAAGCGATCGCTATCCGGCAAAGAAGGACTCCGTTGGCATAACCGGCGGAGAAAATCCCAGGATGTGAGATCGATGGGGGACTAATGACCGAAAAGGACGAAACGATCAAGACCATTGCCACCAAGCCGCAGAAAGTCCTCTTGCACATGGTCCGCAAAGACGATGATTGGGCCGGCAGGGCGACCTGCTTTTCCGGCGGCGAGGAGTACTTGTTTGATAATCTTGAAGATCTGTTTGTCTGGCTGCGCCGGCGGCGGGAAAAATTCTGAGTCCCGCCAAAAACGACGGATGACGGCGCCGATCCCCCGAGGGAGAAGGCGAGCAGATCGGGAGGCTTCCATGAAACGTCTTCTCACGCATTCATTGAAAATGGTTTTCTGGGTGCTGCTTATGGCAGGCACTGGCGGCGCAGCCCTGGCGACCGCTGAGACGATGACCGCCGACCCTGGCCAGCCGACCGAGGTGTCAGCGGCACCAGCCGAAATCCAGCTCTATTCTTTTACCGCCCAGTTCGGCGGCGTCTGGTGGTGGGCGGAGACCGATGAGGATGCCGACGGCTACGTGCGCTCCGCCTACCTGGACTGGAAGCTGGATGTTATCCGTGACGACGGGTACTGCTATGACGCGGACACCATGTGGGTGTATGAAAAAGTCTACTGGAAACCAGCGGACAGCTCCGTCTGGCATTACTATACGACCACCACGCGACACATGATCTGGGGCTGCGGCAATCATGCCGACCATCTGGTGATCTCGGGATTTCCGCACCGGGCCTATGACTGGAAACTTGAAACTTATCGGGACGGCACCCAGGGACCTGACGCCACCACCGATATCACCTACCTGGGGGGCGGACACCCGTATCCCTGCTTGTACGGCTATAAGATGGAAACGGCGGCGGAAGATATATCTGTCGTCGTGGCCGGGTATGTCAGAACCAGCGCCGGTGACCCAGTCGAGGGTGTCAATCTTAGCGGCTTCCCGACAACAGTCGTAACCGGCGCCGACGGGCACTATGTCGCTCAGGTCTATTCCGGATGGAACGGAACGATCACGCCGCAGAAATTCTGCTATTCCTTTTCAAAAACATCGTCCATCTATACCAACCTGACGGACTCGAAGACGACCGAGAATTATGTCGGCAATCCCAGGACGTATCTGATTTCCGGCTACATTCTTAATGGTTCGGGCCAGGGAGTCGGCGGCGTCACCGTGGACGGTCTGCCTGCCACAACCATCACTGAGGCCAACGGCTTCTATTCCTGCGTCGTACCCTGCAACTGGACCGGCACGGCCACGCCGCAAAAGGAGTGCGCCACTTTTTCCCCGGCCTCACGAAGCTACTCTAATGTGCTGGCCAATTATACCAGCCAGGCGTACACCGGTTATGGCGTCCTAGGAATCACCATCTCCGGTTCGGTAAAAACCTCATCCGGGACGGGGATCCCCGGCGTGGAAATGATCGGATTCCCGGTCTTCCCACCTCCGGTAACCGATACCAATGGCAATTATTCAGCCATGGCCTATTGCGGGTCGGATGTCGCTATCACCCCCAGCAAGAATGGCTACACCTTCAGTCCGTCCTCGCGGAACTATACTGATATTCACGCCAGTGTTTCCGGCCAGAACTATACCGGCCTGTACCAATCGGTGCTGATTTCCGGCACGGTCACCGGGCCTTCCGGCGGCCTGTCGGGGGTTATCATGGATGGGCTCCCCGGCCTGCCAACGTCGGGAAAAGGCGGGTCCTATTCCTGTGTCGTGCCGATGGGTTGGAGCGGGCGCGTGCGACCCGTGATGCAGGGGTATTATATGAGCCCCTACCTCCGCACCTACACCAACGTAACCACCACTCAATCCGGTCAGAACTATTCCGCGCTGACACCGGCGACGGCCATCTATGGGCGGATCGTGGACATCTATAACAACCCCCTCGCCAACGTCTCCCTGCGGGGCCTGCCGGGAATCCCGCTGACCGACAACAACGGAAATTACTTCTGTTCGGTCCAGCGCGGCTGGAGCGGAACGGTGACCCCTTCGAGAGCCGGTTACACCTTTTCTCCGGCCAATCGTGTCTACGCCAACGAGTCGTTTGACCGCCCCGGGCAGAACTATACCGGGACCCCGGGCAACGTCACTATCAGCGGCCAGGTGAAAACCACTGCGGGGACGTGGCTGGCCGGAGTGACCATGAGCGGTCTGCCCGGCTCGCCGGTGACAAACGTCAACGGCGAATACACGGCGACCGTTACCATCGGCTGGAGCGGAACAGCAACCCCGGCCAAGGACTGTTACACCATCACGCCCCGTTCGCGCACCTACACCAATGTCTCGGCCGATATCACCGGCAATAATTATACAGCCGCCCCCACGCAACCGGTCGTTTCCGGGGTCGTAAAGGATGCTAACGGTCAGCCGCTGGCAAACGTGCCGATCGATGGGTTTCCGATCAAGGTCAAAACCGACGCCAATGGCGTCTATACCTGCGTCGTCTCATGCGGCTGGAGCGGAACGATCTCACCGTACCTGGCCTGTTACAGCTTCAGTCCGTCGGACATAAAGCTCTCCAATGTGACGGACAACCGCCCGGCACAGAATTTCACCGGCACGAAAGGAAACGTGACCCTGGCCGGATATGTCAGGACGGCGGCGGGACAAGCCATCGCCGGGGTCGCCATGACCGGCGTGCCGATATGGCCGTATCCCGAGACGGACGTCAATGGCCATTATTCCATTCCGCTTTCCTGTGGCTGGAACGGCGAGCTTGCCCCGAGCAAGAATGGGTATGCCTTCACTCCCGCCACGCGTCTCTATATGTCATTGACTACGTCGCTGCTCAGTGAAAACTTTACGGCCGGCTCCGCCGTCACCATTGCCAACGCCTGGTGGACCAATCGGATCGACCGGGATCAAGATGGGTACGTGCGTTCGGCGCAGCTCAATTGGGATCCACAGGCGGTCCTGGTCGGCTTCAACCCCAGTGTATATGAAAAGGTGTATTATCGCCCGACGGCCGGCGGATCATGGATACTCCTTGCCACGACGACGGCGCACCTCTGTGACCAAGGGTTGAGAATACCATCGATGTCTGTAACCGTAGCCGGGATGGCCCATGACCTATACGATTGGAGAGTCGAAATCTACCGCGATGGTGCCTCATCCCCCGACTATGTCCGCGATTATGCGGCGGATGCAGACCTGAGGGGGGCGTTCGAAACGCCTGTGCAAGATGCTGTCGCGCGCATCCGGGACGCCAAATGGTACGCCGAACGGGATCGCGACTGCGACGGCGCCGTCAGCCTGACCAGCCTGCAATGGAATCCGGTGGTCGATCCTTGTGAGGCCGGCCTACAAGTACATGAGAAGATATATTATCGTAGCCAGGGCGGCGGCTGGGCGCTGATTTATACCACGGCGGTGCGTACTCTCACCGGATGCGACACAGCCAACGTCGGGACACTTACCAGTATCGGGTTCGGAGATCCCTGGACGCTCGATTGGAAGATAGAAATCTATCAGGGTAGTAATCCGCTGCCCGACTACGTGCGCGACACGACCAATGACACCGATCTGAACGACCACCATCATGAACCGAGCACCGTCGATTCGCAGATTACCATCTCCGGACTCATCAAGACCGCCGCCGGAAATCCGGTCAGCGGCGTCCAGATGGACGGGTTCCCATCGATTCCACCGGTCATGACCGATGGCGCCGGTGCGTATTCCTGGCCGGCCTCCTGCGGCTGGTCCGGCACGGTCACGCCGCGCAAGGCGGGCTATGCCTTCTCGCCGCCATCGTTCACCTTTACGCCCGTCAATTCCAGCCGGACGCAGGATTTTACCGCCACACCGACATCGTTGACGATTTCGGGAATGGTGAAGTATCGCAACGGCCTGGGATTCGCCGGAGTCACCATGAACGGCCTGCCGGGCTCCCCAGTGACCGATGCCGGCGGGTACTACAGTGCCGGCGTCCCCTCCGGATGGACCGGCACGGTCACCCCGGCCAAAGGTGACTTTCTCTTTGAGCCTCCCTCGCGATCATATCTGGACCTGCTGGCCGATATCGGCAATCAAGATTATGTCGGCGCGCTGGATGTCAGGCTGAAGGGAACATACACCATCGGCCGCAACGACGCCGTCTTCTACAGCTTCGCCGAGGCTGTCACCGCGTTGATGACCAACGGTATCGCCGGCCCGGTAATCTTCCAGGTCCAACCGGGCACGTATAATGAACAGATGGTAATCGGCCCGATTGCCGGCTCCACCAATCTTAACACCGTCACTTTTCAATCGCTCGGTAACAACCACGACCAGGATACCATCGTCTACCGGGCCTCGTCGCCGGATGACAATTATGTCGTCAAGCTTGACGGCGCCGACTATGTGACCTTTCGCGAGATGACCTTTATCGCCGCCGGAACGGAATACACCCGGGTGTTTCATCTGGCCGGCGACGCCAACGGCAACCAGATTGTCGGCAACACCATTATCGGCGTTCAACGCGACAGCTATGACAACGCGCTGATCTATGCTTCCGAGAATGAAGTCGATGGCACCATCATCAGCACCAATACCCTTACGGACGGGGGATACGCCGCGGTCTTCGCGGCCGGCGACGTCCCCGGCGGGGAGGGCACCAGCACGCGGATTATATACAATCGCGCCCTGCGCGTCTGCCATGGGATTGAATTGGAATCCAACTACGCCCCGCAAGTTATTTCCAATGCGTTCAATGGGGTCACCGAGGGTCCTGGCATTCATTTCTCGGCCTGCCTTGGAGGCGTCGTGGTGCGCAATTGCTTCGTGCACGTCCTCCGGGGAGATGGCATATGGCTGGAGAATTGTCCGGGTGATCCCGAGACCCGTGGTATGATCGCCAACAATTTCATCCGGGCCGGCGCCGGCGATGAGACGATCACCGCCATCCGCTGTGATAATGCCGGGTATTTGGATTTGTATTTCAACACGGTCATCGTCGCCACCACCCACCCCTATAGCGCCGCGCTGTCGATGTCCGACGCCTGTCGACATAATGGTATCGTGAACAATCTGCTGGTCTGTCCTAACGGCGCCTACGTCTGCCTCATTGACACCGCGATAGCCGTGGACGTGATGGATTACAATGACCTCTACACTCCGGGGAATTTCATTGGGAGGTGGGGGCAGCTATTCTGCACGGACCTGGCGCCATGGACCGAGGTCAGCGGGAAAGATTCTCATTCGGTGTCCGTCAATCCCGTCTTTACGAATCCGGAAGGACCGTTTCCGCAATCGCCGTATCTGGACGGCCAGGGCCTCCCGCTGCATTTGGTGGCAACCGATTATATGGGGGCAACCCGAGATCTTTTGCACCCGGATATCGGCGCTGTCGAATTTACTCCGCCGCCGGAAGTTATCACCCCCATGGCGGGTACCTTCACCGTCGGCCCCAGTAATGGATCCGCCAGGGCGGTCGCCGAGGCCGAGTATGCAACCTTGAGCGATGTCATTGCGGCCCTCGCCATCAGAGGCATGGACGGCCCGGTCACCATCAACCTGGTCGATGGCCTCTACCACGAGCAGGTGACTGTTCCGCCGATTCCCGGCGCGACACTCGACGACAACCTCACCATCCAGTCACTATCCGGGAATCCGGACGGAGTCGTGCTCTCGTACACCTCCGTGGAGGACACCGGTAATTATGTCATCCGCCTGCTGGGCGCCGACTATGTCACCATAAAGAACGTCACCATCGCCTCCCTGGGGGCATCGTATGGCCGCGGCCTGG
>CAZPEV010000102.1:0-11819 GCA_964585635.1 uncultured Ignavibacteriales bacterium | reverse complement strand
ATTCAGAGCAAGCTTATGAATGAGCATCTCGCCATATTCACGCATTTTGTAGACAATCTTGGTCCCGGCCAGCAGGGCCAGGCCGTCGCCGAGTAACGGGACATTGACCGAAAGAAAATAGAAGGCCAAGGCGGAAAGGAGAATAATCGAGATCGAGACTATGGCCGCCGTCAGGGGCGTCACCGCCGCAGGAGGGGCCTCGATGGGGGCCGACGACGATTGCCGAAGACCGTGGCGATACACGAGCAGGACGGCGGCCAGGACGACGATATAGAAAAGCCACAGGCCGTGGACAAAGGCGGCCTGGTTCAGACCCCAGACCCGCCCGGTCGGCATAAATGAGGCGGCCAGACGGGCGAGTATGAGCGCTATGACGATGATAAGCGCCGTCCGCAGAATATGCTCCGGCCGTTCCGGTCTGACGACCCTGGACGATTTCACGATGTCAGCCGCCCGTGCCGGAAAGCATGTTATGACTGTATTTTTTCAAGGTCATATTGTCAACGATGGCCAGGACCTCACTTTGGGCACGATACTATTTGTCGGTTGATGGACAAAGGGAAAAGTGGCGGGCGAAGATATGGTCTTTGGTGATGCCTATCGGGGCAGCGGCTGAACCGATAATCGATCGCGGCAACGACGACAGCCGTATCGCCGCCCGGCTACGGAGTCAATCATTTTCGCCGCATGGTGCTGATCTTACGGATGTTGCGCATGAGCGATGAGTCACGGCCCTGCTTCATATAAAGGTCGAATTCATCATTCATCTTGGCGGTGTCGGACCGCATATACGACAGCAGGCCGCGCCAGTAATGGACTTCTATCGGGTAAGCTGAATCGGGCAGCCGTGTCAGGTAATAGGCGGCCGAATCCGGCGTCTTGCTGTTCAAGAAGTAGGCCGCCAAGTCCAGATAAGAATCGGCCATAGCTTCATCGGTCTGGATGCTCTTTCGCCACCAGTGCAAGGCCGCCGACATGTTTCCCAACCCTTCATAGGCGCGGCCGATAAGGCGGTAGGTCATGGCATTGTAAGCATTCAGGGCATCGGCGATCATGAAGTCATCGAGAGCGGCGGCGAATTGGTCCATATTCAATCGACAGATGCCCAGACCACGGTAGAGCATAAAGGCGCTGGGATTTTCGGCGATGGCCTGTTGGTATGAGCGGGCGGCCTCGGCGTTTTGCCCCAGCGACAGGTAGTTTTCCGCCTCATTGCGCAGCCGTAATTCAGGGAAATGGGTCTGACAATAGCGGCGCAACCGGTCGGCTTCCATCTTATTTCCCTTTTCATCGTTATAGGCCCCCATGGTCTGGATCCCGGCGCGGCAATGTTTCGGGTCGCGTTCCATGGCCGCCATGTTGTAGGCATATAGCCCATCAACCGAGTTATGGAGGGCCACCCAGGGAATCAAGACAGAGACGCCTAGAACAACCAGCAAGGCCGAACCGGCCATGAAGCCGCCGATCTTGTTGGCCTGCCGCACCCAGGCGTAGGTACCGGAGAGGGTCACCCCGACCAGCATCGTGGACATAAGATCCCAATCCCGCGCCATCCCCAGCTTGGGCTCCAGAACGAAGGCCGCCCCTAATCCGAAGACGGTCGCGACGGCCAGAAATATCTGTGCCCGACGCTCGCCATCTGTGCCCCGCCCCGGTTTATGCATGAGCAGAAACAGTCCGATCACCAGGGGCACGATGCCCAAAAGAAAGAGCAGATTCACAAAATCAAGGATATGGCTCCCCGAAAGCATATAGTAGCCGTCGGTGGTAAAACGATCGCCGAACAGGGGCAGCAGCGACAGTCGATAGAACAGCGGTCCCCACTGCCGGACTATGAAATAGGCCACGACGGAGGCCGCGGCCGTGACGGCGATGATCAACCGCGGCCTGTGCCACAGCGTCTTCCGAATCGTGCCCGTCGTGAAGGTCAAGCCGATATAAACGGCCAGGGCCGGCAGATAGACCACGCTGATGCTGTGTAAAAAGAGAGCCGCCGCAAAGAGCACAATCGGCACAAATGATTTTCGTCCCTTCGACAAAGCGGCGATGGAGGAGAGCATCATTGCCTGAATGGCGACCGTCGCGATGGAATAATTCTCGACGTAACCGTAGAACAGCACCGTGCCAGCCGAAATCAGATTGAGCAGGACAAAGACAAAAGCGGCAGACTCGACCCGGATGATTTTCAATGAATAATAGAGCAGAAACAAGACATAGATCAGGCCGGAGGCCCGGGAAAGGGCCTGATAAACCGAGCGACAGGCTGTTTCCGAGTAGGCGCCGACCAGCTTGAGGGCCAGCGAGTGAATAAGCGCCTCGCCATATTCGCGGGTTTTCATGGCCATACGGGGATTGGCAATAATGGTATTGCCATCCCCCAGGAAATGAGCCTTGGCCGAGAAGAAATAGAAGGCGGCTCCGGCGGCTATCAAGATGAGGGCGGCATAGGCATATCGGCGCCCGCCGGAGAAATGAGTTTCTTCGAAGATGTCGGGCCGCCATGCCCTCCGGCTATCTGACCAGACGATAAGCAGGCCGACGACGAACAGGGAGGGATAGATAAAACGAATCGAGCCCAGGAAGGCAGCCTGATTGAGGCCCCAGAGGCGAGCTTCGGGGAAGAATGAACCGATGAATTGAAGAGCCAGCGAAATTGAGACCAGGAGAAAAACGGTCTTCAGATGATTCTGTGCCGTTTTCGATTCCATATGCTCAGAATTGCTACCTAATCTCTGCGGCCGTCAGTCGCCAGGTATGATCGGCGGAAGCGTCGCTCGACAGGTCAGACGATCATCCTCGCAATGAGGAAATCCGCGAAAATGGCCGGCCCGGTCAGGACTCAATCAACTCGACATTGGCCCTGGGGACAATCGCGCGATGGCCGTCATCAAAGGTCACCTCCAACACGCGGGCCTTCGACTCCGATTCCAGCATCTGCAAAGGGGACGGCAATCCGGAAACGGCGCCAAGCCGTCCGAAATACGGATGTCGAATCACGCGCACCGGAGAACCGATTTCCAACCCTTTCTGCTCGTACACGACCGCCTTCTCCCACAGCTTGGTATCCCCCGCCGCCGGGACGACGACCTCGGGACGGATCACGCCGGCGCGAATCTGCGTCGCACCATTGATACAGGCCAGCGCGCCCTCTTTGGCTTTCAACAGGTCAAATGTTTTGCCGGCCATGCTGATATCGCCGAACCCCTCGGTAACCACCAGGGTCACCCCCAGTTCCTCGGAACCGGTGATGGCCACGCCCAAATCATATCCCAAAAAGTCGCGCAGATCCTTGTCGTCAAAACCACCGGTTACGACCCCGGCCGCGCCGACCTTCACCGCCTTGCGGATCGCCTCGGCCGTTACTCGCGACCCGCCGATGACGATGCATCCCCGGCACTCCTCGGTGATCAGATTTTCGGTCAGTTGCGTGGCATGGTTGGGCACGACCACCTTGATGATGCCGGAGGTCTCGCCGCCGATGCCGAAAATCCCCTGTATGAACGATCCCCAGGCGGCCACCACCACCCCTTCATCTTTGACCACCTCGATGACCTCGCCCTGAAGATAGGCCTTGACGACGACGGGGATCGGCTGGCCGCGCAGCAACACCTGGCCGGTGACGGACGATATCGTCTCGACCGTACCGTCCAGCGTCGATCGGCTCTCGGAGGCAAACCATTTCAACCCAAACAGCGGTTTGGATCGGGCGATGACCTCTCCCTTCGCCACCGGGTCGCCCACCGTCTTGAGCATGCAGCCTTCGATATCCTCGGGCGGCAGGCCAAGCTGGTTGGACACGTTTATCGGTTCGACGTCGCCGGGGAGAAAGGTCCGGGCCACGACCGCATCGGGAGAAACTTTGTCCCCGACCTTGGCCACGACTTCTCCCTTCAGCGGCAGGATGCGTCGCTTGCTGATGAGTTGTCTTTCGCTGACCTTCAGGCCGGGCGTATATGCGTGTGCCATCGACTATTGCCTTTCTCGCGCTACCGGGGCTTGCCCTTGTTCTTCCTCATTCGCGGCGCCACCACCAGAATCCAAAGCAGGGCGCCGGCGATGACGACGACGACCGCAGCCAGCAGCGTATTCTTTAATTTTCCCCCCATGATGCCCGAACTCCGGCCGGCGCCCTGGCCGCCCTCAGACGCGGCGGCCTTATCCCCGCTGACGTCGGTCATTACCACCGTCTGCGGTCCAGCCGCTTCGCGAAGATTCTCAAACGAGAGGGAGGCAATAATGCCATCGAAGGTCGGACGGTATTTCGAGAAGGTTGAATCGGGACCATAACAATACAGGGAAATCAGACCGGTCTTATTCAAGCGCATATAGAGCCGAAGCATTCTTCCCGTTTCCGGGCCGAGGCCAATCTCGGATAGAACCGTGACCGCCTTCCGGGCGCGGTCGATCACCGGCCGCCCCGGCACCAGATCGGCCGTCTGTCCCGCAACGGGGGCTGGGGAGGTATCGGTCCTGTACGACCGGGCGATATTGTCAAGGATCGAGTCGGAGGCCCGATCCGTCAAGGGGCCGGTCGAATCATAGGTCACGACCAGGTAGGCGTCATCGATGAACAATTTCGATTCCACCGGGGCGAAGACCGCCTCATAACGATAGACCTCGCGGGAGGTGTCGGTCATCGCCAGGAGCTGGTCGACGATTATATAGTCCACCTTCTCCCATCCCTCCGGAACCGTGAGCCAGAAGCCCCCTTTCCAGTTGACATAATTCTCGGCCGGGGCCGCTACGGCCATCGTCAGGACAGCCCACCACACGAGCATCAGCACTTTGTACATACCATTACACCTCAAACCACCGGTCATTTGTGCTCCAGCGCCTCGGGCGCATAGGCATTGAGTTCCGTCATCCAGCGCTTCAAGGAAGCGATCCGTTCGTCATTATCCACGGGCAGGACGAAGGGACGGCCGCGGCCGTCGAGAATAATCCCCACCACGCCGCCGTCGATTTCCCGTTCGACCTTGTTCCCCTTGCCATTTCCCACATCCAGCGTCCGGGCCGGTTCAAAGACCGCCTTCGCCTTCAACGGCAGATTGGTTGGTCCCAGGCCCAGTTTGAACAGTTTAAATTCGCCGTATTGGAGTTTTCCCGACACCGGCCCATCCGGAAGCTCAATCCGGTACGACATCAGGTCGTTTCCTTTTTTGATCTCGCCGGCCGGCGCCACGCAGGTGCCGAGGTGAATCAGACAGTCTTTCTCAAAGACTTCGGTCGCGGCCTTGGGATGCAGCGTGGAAAGAACCCCCAGTTGCGGCATCATGAATATGGAATCCACCGCCAGGCGGGTGATCCCCTCCGGCACGAAGGCGTCAATCAACATCATGGCCGCCTGCTGGCGTCGGGGCGCGTGCGACAAGACTCCCCCGGAGCCGATCAGCATGTCGAGCGTCATCATATTGACGATCGTGGCCCCTGAGACGTCCTGCTCAAAGGCATCAGCTATGGTGCGCTGTTTCTGAACCCCTTTCAACACGGTGGCAAAGCTCTTGTGCTGAATAAACGCCAACCGTAGGGCCTCTTTGGCGATGGCTTGCTCGAAAATCAGCTCTTCCATGGCCTGGGGAATGGTCGTCGGCCGAATCATTTTATTTTTGACGCGGTTGCGCAGGTCGCGTTCATCCATGGGGAACGGCACCCAGCGCATGACATTGGGCAGCGTGGCCTCGGCAAAGACGTTGGAGATCGAGTAACTCATCCCCAGATTGGCCGAGACCGTCCGGTTGAAAACGCCTTCGCCCCCTTCCGGGCGGAAGACCGAGAAGACGTCGGTGGTGGCGCCGCCGATGTCGACTCCGACCGCCTCAATCTTCTCGATATCGGCGATGGCCTTGATAATCAGGCCGACCGCACCCGGCGTCGGCATGATCGGGGCATCGGTCCATTCCATTAGCTTGCGGTACCCCGGCGCCTGGGCCATGACATGCTCCATGAACAGGTCATGGATTTTTTCGCGGGCCGGCAGCAAATTCTCCCGTTCCAGCACCGGTCGCAGGTTATCGACGATGTCCAGATCGACTTTTTTGGCCAGCGTCTCCTTGACCGCCTCGCGCGCCTGAACGTTGCCGGCGAAAATGACCGGCAATTTATATCCCGATCCCAGACGCGGCTTCGGGTCGGCCGCCGAAATCAGTTCGGCGATTTCAGCCACGTGGGAGGTGGTGCCGCCGTCGATACCGCCGGACAGCAGAATCATGTCCGGACGCAGGTGGCGAATCCGTTCAATCTGCTGGTGGGGACGGCGTTTATCATTTGAGGCAATGACGTCCATGACGATTGCCCCGGCGCCCAGCGCGGCCCGCTCGGCCGACTCGGCCGTCATCGACCGGACGACGCCGGCCACCATCATCTGCAAGCCGCCGCCGGCGGAGGAGGTGGAAATATATATGTCGCAACCGACGTTGCCGTTGGCCGGGGTGATGATTCGTCCGTTGTCATCGAGGAGGGTTCGTTCGGCCAGTTCGCCCACCTCCGCCACGGCGTTCAACACGCCCATGGTAACGTCCTCAAACGGCGCCTCGACGGTGGTCGGCGCTTCGCCACGGGCGATCAACCGGTACTCTCCCCCCCGCTTCTCAATCACGATCGACTTGGTGGTGGTTGACCCGCAATCGGTCGCCAGAATGACATTTATATCCTCAAGGCTTTTCTTCAGTTCTGCCATCTCACCCATCTCGCAGACTAACGTTTATGCGTGCATCCCCTGGGAAGCCCGGCCGACGCGCCGCCCGAAAGGGATAGCAAAGATTAGAAATATACCCGTGGGCGGCCATCTTGTCCATCGAAATCTAATGACGGCGGCCCGTGACCATTCCTGCCTCGCCCGGCCAGGCTTCCGCCGACGGATACATTAGCCTTTGACGCTGCGGTTTTTGTTGACCGGCGCGGCTTGCGGCGATAAGATAATTTGTTTAGTCGGCGTGGCCGACCCGTCGTATTATGCCGTTGAGTGTAAAACATATTGAAATGGGACTGGTAGGGACGCGATGCAGCCAATCATGACAGCCGTGCTGGCCCTCTTCTCAGGGGGCATCTGGGATATTCTGCTCCATTCATCGTTTTTCAACCTGTTGATCTACTCCGTTTTGATCATCATGTCGTTGGTCTCGTGGGGAATCATGATCAACAAGTACCGGCTGTTCAAAGAGGTTAACGATCAGTCCAAGAAGTTCGAGGCGCTGCTTAATCGCTCGCGGCAGGCCTCGGACCTGCTGTTGCAGACCAGGAACTTCCGGCTGACGCCGCTGGCGGCCATCTATGCCGCCGGAATCGAGGAGGCCAGGGCCATCGCCGAGGCCAAAAACGCCGGCGCCAATCCGGGCGATCCCGGGCGGCGGCTGGAGGAAAACGACTTCCGGACGTTGAGTCTGATCCTGGACAAGAGCGTGGCCGAGGAAACGATCAAGTTGGAAAGATACGTTGTCTTTCTGGCCACCACCGCCAATGCCGCGCCGTTTCTGGGCCTGTTAGGGACGGTGGTGGGAGTCATGAATTCGTTTTGGTCGATCGGCGAACGAGGCTCGGCTTCGCTGACTGTAGTGGCACCGGGGATCGCCGAGGCGCTTTTGGCGACCATCGTCGGCCTGGCCGCGGCCATTCCCGCGGTCATTGGTTACAATTGGGCCAACAACAAGCTGAAATATATTGCCGACGAGGCCGGCAATTTCAGCCTGGAGCTTTTGGCCCAGCTTAAGAAGGATAGCTACCGGTGATCAAGCGCCATTATCGCCATATGGCCGATATCAACGTCACCAACCTGGTCGACGTCGTGCTCGTGCTCTTGATTATTTTTATGATCACGGCGCCGATGCTGCAGTCGATGATCGACGTCAATCTGCCCAAGACCAAGGTAGCCGCGCAAGACCAACTGGGCGAAGGGGTTGTGCTGACCATCGACAGAAAAGGGGGCGTCTTCATCAACGACGTCTGGGTCAAGTTGCCGGATTTTGAGAAGCGCCTTGACGACGTTCTCAAGAACAAGAACACCTCCTCGGTCTACATACGCGCCGATAGCGGCGTGGTCTACGCCACGGTGGTTGATGTCATATCGCGCCTGAAAACCATGGGCATCGACTACCTGGGGCTGATTACCTCTCCGGTGGAAGACAAAGCCGCGCGGAAGAAGAAATGATGGAAATTTCGGGTCGGGACCTGACGTTTTCGGTGGGGTTGCATATCGGGTTGATCCTGCTGGTGCTGATGCTCAACCCGTTCACGATTGCCCTGCACTCCAAAATGGATGCGATTTCGGTGAATATTATCACCTTGCCGCCGCTGGGGAATCCGGATTTGCTGAAGAACAAGACGAGGGAAATTGTCATTCCCAAACCGGCCGGAGAGGATCAAGCCGCGGTGCCTCTCAAAACTCCGGAGTCGGCGGTGAAGAAGGACAAAAGGAAAGAGCCGGCCAAGCCGATCCGGCACACCGATACCGGTTACAAAGGAATCGCCGGCCAGCAGGAGGGAACCTCGGCCAGCGATCTGGCTGGTCCGGGAACGGCGTTTGGCACGGTCCTGGTGGATAATGCCGGCTTTGATTACCCCTATTTCTTCGTCCAGGCCTTCGGGAAAATCCAGCAGAATTGGTCCAATCCGGTGGCGGCCAACCAAGCGCTGTCCTGCATAATCTATTTTCAGGTGATGCGAACCGGGACGGTGCTGGATTCCAAGATAGAAAAGCCATCAGGAGTGGCGGCCTTCGACCGCGCCTGCCTGCGGGCGGTACAGGTTTCCTCGCCGCTGCCGCCCCTGCCGGCTGATTTCGGAGAAGACGTCATCGGCATTCACCTGGAATTTCCCTATCAACCGAATTGAATATGAAAAAAACGCTCACTTTCATTTGTCTGGCGTTGGCCTGCGCCCCCCTGATCCGGGCGCAGGTTCGCGATTATGTCGGCCGGCTCGATCCCAAACGAGGGGTGGAAATCACCCGGTTGGCGGTCGAGGATTTCACCGTCAAGGACAGCTCACGGCTGTCGGCCGCCGATTCCCTGGTGCTGGCCCGGATCGGCGAGGTCGTGCGGGCCGACCTCGACTTCTCCCCCTTTCATGAGGTCATCGCCGCTGATTCATTCTATATGCGCCATATGGAAATGACCACGATGACGCTCTTGGGATGGAGTCAACTCGGAGTCAAATATGTCGTCCGGGGAGAGGGGGAATTCTCCGGCGGTTCCGTGGCCGTGCGCTATAAACTGATCGACGCCTCCAGTGGTCGGGAATTCGCGCGGGGATCGTTCCAGGCTCCCTCGTCCAATCATCGGCTGCTGGCGCACAAGATCGCCAATGAGATTATCTATTACCTGACCGGGGAGCAGGGGATTTTCGACACCCGCGTCTGCTTCGTGTCCAGCCGTACGGGAAACAAAGAGCTTTACCTCAGCGACTACGATGCCGCCAACATCTACCAGTTGACGAGCAACGGATCAATCAACCTGTCGCCGTCATTTTCCCCCGATGATCGCAAGATTCTCTTTACTTCGTACATGAAGGGCGACCCGCAGTTGTTTGAATACGATCTGGTCACCGGCAAGGTGGATCTGTTGGCCGCCTACCCCGGCATCAACGCCGCGGCGCGGGTGTCGCCCGATAATAAGCTGATCGCTTGCACCCTGTCGCGGGATGGAAATCCGGAGATTTATCTCCTGGAGCGGTCCGGCAAGATCAAGGCCCGCCTGACCTATACCCTGGCGATTGAGTCCGGCCCCTGCTGGTCGCCGACCGGCAACGAAATCGCCTTCACCTCAGACCGCACCGGCAATCCCCAACTCTATGTCATGGACAAGGATGGCGTCAACGTCCGGCGTCTGACGTATGAGGGAAACTATAACGACTCCCCGGACTGGTCGCCGCAAGGGGATAAGATCGTCTTTCTCAGCCGGGTCGATGGTCGCTTCAATATCTGCACCATCGACGTCACCGGTGAAAATTTCCGGGTCTTGACCGAGTTGGGAAACAACGAAAATCCCCACTGGTCGCCCGACGGCAATCATATCATATTTTCGTCCACCCGGACCGGCTCCAAGGAAATCTACATCATGGATCGGTTCGGAAACGAAGAGAGGCGGCTGACCACCGGCGGCGGAAATTCCAATCCGGCCTGGTCCGGCCACGGCCGGTAGTTTTCGGCGCCCTCGCAAAAAAATTTAGTTGATTTGACTTGACGGGCTTTGTATAGTGTCTGAACAACAGAGAACGGAATGCAATCAATATTGGAAGATTTCCAAGGAGGACGTTGATGAAGAAGATTTTGCTTATTGCGGGCCTGATCATAGCCATGATCCTGGCCTACGGCTGTGGCAAGAAGCCGCCGCCGCCCAAAGAAGAACCGGTAAAGGTTGTCGATACCACGCCACCACCACCGCCGCCGCCGCCACCACCGCCACCACCACCGCCGCCGGCCAAGGTAGAGGTCATGGAGAGCGAATTCCGGACGATCTATTTTGATTTTGACAAGTACAACGTGCGGGATGACCAGAAAGCGGCGCTCAATATGAATGCTGAAATTCTGAAGAAAACCCCCACGCTGGCCATCAAGATCGAAGGCCATTGCGATGAGCGCGGAACGGTCGAATACAACATGGCCCTGGGTGATCGACGGGCAAATTCGGTCAAAAACTACCTGGTCAACCTGGGCGTCCCGGCTGATCGGATCGAGACCATCAGTTATGGTAAGGAACGGCCCGCCGTTCAGGGAACCGGCGAAGAGGTCTGGTCGAAGAACCGCCGCGCCGAGTTCCGCATCACTCGCCAATAAAGTGCATTGGTATGGCCGCAAGATGCATACATGGTCAGGGATGCCGCCTTGGGGCGGTATCCCTGGCACTGGCGCTCCTGGCCCTGGGCGGATGCGCCACCAAGCAGGATCTGCTGCAGATCGATGAGTCGGTCAAGCAGATGCGAACCGACCAGCGACTGCTCGATGTCAGGCTGGCTCGAATCGATTCCCTGCTGACCAGCGGCAACGATCAAAACAGTCAAGGCCGCGCGGAGATAAAGACCTCCTTTGACGACCTCCTGGCGCAGGTCGTGCAGATGCAGAGCCAATTCAGCGACCTCCAGCAGTTGGTTTATCAGATGTCCGGTCGAATCGGCGAGTCCGGCCCCCCTCGGGCTCCGGCTGCGGCGACGATTCCGGACAGTTCGGCGACAAACCCGGCCGACACCGGCACCGCCGCCACCGTCAATTGCCGCAACCTCTGGGATAATGCTTTCAAAGACATGAAGCGCGGCCAATATGAATTGGCCGTCTCCGGTTTTTCGGATTATCTCAAATACTGCCAGGGAAGCGACATGGCGGACAACAGCCAGTACTGGATCGCCGAGGCCTATTACGAAATGAAGCAGTTCCAGCGGGCCAGTGAGGAATACAACCGCCTGCTAAAGCAGTATCCCCAGTCGGAGATGCGGCCGAAGGCGTATTTCAAGCTGGGCCGATGTTATGAGGAATTGGGGAACGAGCAAAAGGCCATGGAGTACTTTTTGGTACTGAAGAAGGACTTTCCCGGCACGGTTGAGTACGAACGGGTGAGAGACAAAGTCGACGCATGGCAAAAAGAGCCGAAAAAGAGGTGAGCGACGATCTCGGACCAAAGCTTTTGATAAAAACCCCAGCCGAAGAAACGCTATTCAGTCAGGGTTTTTATCAGGTGGAAGAGGATTCCCTATATGTCCCCCTCTATCCGTCCGGCCGCTTTTTCTCGTATCTCGATTCTCCTCAGGTGTCACTGCAGACCGACAACAGCGGGCGCCTGATATTTATTCAGATTCACCTTCCCCGGTCGCAGTGGAAGGTACGCGATCATCTT
>CAZPEV010000101.1:0-11850 GCA_964585635.1 uncultured Ignavibacteriales bacterium | reverse complement strand
ACATCATTCCCTCTTACCTTGAGGAGGTGGCCCGCAGGGCCGACCGCCGCGGCCTGAAAATCACCCTCCAGCACAGTGACATGCGGCGAATCAGCTTCGACCGTGAATTCGACGCCGCCGGCAATATTTGGACCTCTTTCGGCTACTTTGAGAAGGAGTCCGACAACCGTCTGACCCTGCGGAAGATGTACCAGGCTCTCCGTCCGGGCGGTAAATTCCTGCTCCATCTCACCAACCGCGATTGGATCATGGCCAATTTTATTGCCCAAGATTGGTTCGAGACCGGACGCACCAAGGTCTTGCAGACCCGCACCTTCGATTATGCCACCTCGACCCTTCATGACACCTGGCATTTTATCGCCGATGGCCGCGAGGTCGCCCATGATTGTCCCATCCGCCTGTATACTTATCATGAGCTATTGGTGATGATGCAGTCGGTGGGCTTCGCGGATATCAAGGGATTTGGCTCGCTCAAGGACGAACCGATCAGCCGCGACAAGCGGATGATGTATATAATTGGCACCCGACCGAAATATCCAGCGCGGCTATCGGGGAAGTCCCGCTCGGTTTCCAGATCGGTCAAACGTGACGCCTTAGGGAGCAGCCGATGAGCCAGGATTCCGGTTGGTGGGATGATTTCTTTCCGGTTTTTCGCGTGGTGTTTGACCGCGTCGCACCAAAAGATACCAACGCCCTCGTCCGGTATGTTATCGATAAGCTGGCCCTGAAACCGGGACGGAAATTTCTCGATTGCCCTTGCGGCATCGGCCGTATCGCTCTCCCTCTGGCCCGGAAAGGTATCAAGGTCACCGGCGTCGATATCACTCCCTCCTACCTCGAGGAGATGGCCCACAAGGCCCATCGCCGCGGCCTGAAAATCACCCTCCAGCACCGTGACATGCGGCGAATCAGCTTCGACCGTGAATTCGACGCCGCCGGCAACCTCTGGACCTCTTTCGGCTACTTTGAGAAGGAGTCCGACAATCGTCTGACTCTGCGAAAGATGTACCAGGCGCTCAAACCGGGGGGCCGGTTCATGCTCCATCTTATCAACCGCGACTGGGTCATCGCCAACTTTGCCGAGACCGATTGGTCTGAAATGGGCAAAATCAAGGTACTGGAAAAGAACGCCTTCGATTATACCACCTCTGTCTCACACTCAACCTGGTATTTTCTGCAGGACGGGCGCGAGGCCGCGCGCGAGTGTGCGATTCGGCTATATTCCTATCATGAACTAATAGTAATGCTTCGATCCGTGGGCTTCGTGGATATCGAGGGGTACGGCTCGCTCAAAGATGAACCGATCAGCCGCGACCGGCGGATGATGTATATCATCGGCACCAAGCTCGAGCGCGCATGATTCATTTATCCGAGTCTGACATAAATTGAACGACATCCCTTCTGAGAAGGCAGGTGCCATCCGATCTCTAAGAGTGTTGAGAAAAGCGCCGGTCGTCATCAGAAGGAGTCCCGCCGCAGGCGGGGAGACGCAGCGATCTCAGCGTTTCTTGGCGATAGGCACCTTTACTTCCCCCAGATCATCTTGATCGCGATAAGCAGAAGCACCACCCCAAAAACCTTCTCCAAGACCTGGTTTGACAGGTTGGTGGCGATCTTGGCTCCCAACAACGCCCCGACCATAAGCCCGATTCCGACCAGGGCCGCAATCCTCAGGTCGACATACCCCTGCCGATAATATGTCCAGGCCGCCAGAATCCCGATCGGCGGCACCAGCATCGCCAGCGTCGTCCCCTGAGCCTGATGCTGCGAAAGGTGAAACAGAAACACCAACGCCGGAACAATAATCACGCCGCCGCCAAGTCCGATCAGCCCGCTTAAGATTCCCGCCGCCAGACCGAGCACCAATAAGAGAATCGCATTTGCCATCGCCTAAATCTCCCCGACCACCTGCTGGCCCGTTGTCCTCTTCCCTATTCCCCGCTACGCTTCCTAACAGTGGTTCGGCCGCCGTCGCGGCCAGTCGTCAGTCTATGGATAGGCAATATACATTTTGGCGCAAAATGTTCCATGATTTTCGTGGATGGCCGTCGCATGAGGTCGGGGAAAAGAAGCTCAATCCCCCCCTGACCGTTTTTATTGACATTGCCTGGCGTGCAGCCTACAATGGATATATGCATCCGGTGGAAGTAAAGACAAATCTGATGGCGTACGTCCTTGACCGGGGGGCCTCGGTGGTCGGCGCCTGCCGCATCGACACCCTGATCGAGCAGTTCCATCCGGAGATCCAGGAGGTCGCCCGGCGGTTGACGACGGCGATTTCGTTCGGTTTGGCAGTGCAACAATCGGTTCTCGACACGCTCACCAGCCGCCCCAACGATATCTATAAATCGCATTACCGGGCGATCAACTCCCGCCTGGACCAGATCGGCCTGATGCTGGCCGATACGATTTCCCGAATGGGCTATCAGGCCATGAATATCCCCGCCTCTCAGCTTCTGGGGCCGTCCCCCAGATACGGTAATCAAGCCCACCTCAGCCATCGCGAAGTCGCGTACCGGGCCGGACTGGGCTGGCGAGGCAAGAACAACCTGCTGGTTAGCAGCCGGTTCGCTGGGCGCCTGCGTCTGGCCACGGTCTTGACCGACCTGGAACTGCCCCCCGATCCGATCATGAAGGGGGACTGCGGCGGCTGCCGGGCCTGCGCGGCAAGATGCCCGGCCGACGCGATCGGACCCGAGGTCGAGGATTTCCGCCTGGACAAGTGCCGCGAACAGGTGCTGCGATTCTCGCGCGAAAACAACTATGGGCAGATGATCTGCGGCCTGTGCCTGAATTGCTGTCCCGGCGATAGAAAGAACGCCTGAAGATATGGCCAAGACCTCCATCGTTGAGCCGGTTTCATTGATCAGCGGCTTGATCTACGCCGATTTTGCCGTCTGCGATCGGGCGCTGGCGGCAATGGAAGACGAATTCGGACCGGTGCAATTCGAATCGGATTCGTTTCCGTTTACGCACACCGACTACTACGCCAAAGAAATGGGGGCGCCGCTGACTCGGAAATTTATCGCCTTCGAGCGCCCGGTCGGCCCCGAGGCGCTCAAGGAAGCCAAAGAATATACCGTTCGCCTGGAACGCAAATTCCTTCATGCGGGCGGCGGACGGCAGGTCAATCTCGATCCCGGAACGGTCGGGCTGGCTAACGTCATCTTGGTCTCGACCAAGGATTTCGCGCATCGAATCTATCTGGGGGACGGCATCTATGGCGAGGTTACGATGATATATTCCCAGAAAACCTTTCAGCCGCTCCCCTGGACCTATCCCGACTATCGCGAACCGGCGGTGATCGAATTCCTGCTCCGCGTCCGCGAAAACCTAAAAGAGGAAATTATCGCACTCCGCCAAAAGCGCTGAACGATGCAACCGGGATTGTCGATCCGGGTACAACCCACAGGAGATCTATGGACAAATTCGTCATTCATGGTGAACGAAAGCTTTCGGGCGCGGTCAGGGTGGAAGGCGCCAAAAACGCCGCGCTGCCGATCATCGCCGGCACCCTGCTGATCAGCAGCGGCGAAACCGTCCTCCGCAACATTCCCCCGCTGCGCGATATCGACACCATTATCGCCATGCTGCGCCATCTGGGGGCCAAGGTCCGCTTCGACGGCGAGGCGCGGACGATGACCGTCAACGCCGCCACGCTGACATCCAACACCGCCCCCTACGATCTGATGCGCCAGATGCGGGCCTCGTTTCTCGTCCTCGGACCGATCCTGCAACGGATGGGCGAGGCGGTCATCTCGCTGCCGGGAGGCTGTTCGCTCGGCCCCCGTCCCGTCGATTGGCATCTCAAAGGGTTTGCCTCCCTGGGGGCTGAAATCTCGGAGGACAAGGGATACATCACCGCCCGCGCCAAACGCCTGACCGGCAATACCGTCTATTTCGACCGCCCCAGTCATACCGGCACCGAGAACCTCATGTTCGGCGCCGTCATGGCTAAGGGAACGACGCGCATCATCAACGCCGCCTGCGATCCCGAAGTCGTGGATTTGGCGCGATTCCTGAATCAGGCCGGAGCGCGCATCACCGGCGCGGGAACACCGGTCATGACCATCGACGGCATCGACCGCCTCGAAGCCGGGGAGTACGCCATCATGGGGGACCGGCTCGAGGCCGGAACGCTACTCCTGGCCGGAATGGCCGCCGGCGGAACGGTGGAAGTCACCGGCACCGAAACTTCCCACTTGGAAATGGTGTTAAAGAAAATGGTGGAAGCGGGCGCCGAAATCGAACCCCTGGCCCAGGGCATCAGGTTGACGGCCACCCGGAAGATTGAACCGGTTACGGTGGTTACTTTTCCCTTTCCCGGCTATCCGACCGATCTGCAAGCCTGCATCGTGGCTGTCCTGACCCGAGCCAACGGCATCAGCCGGGTACGGGAGACGGTCTTTGAAGATCGTTTCTCGCATATCATGGAATTGCGTCGTCTGGGAGCTGACATCGCGGTGACCGCCAACGAAGCCACCATTAACGGCGTCAAACGGCTGAGTGGAACCAGCGTCATGGCGTCCGATATCCGCGCCGGCGCCGGGCTGGTGATCGCCGGCCTGGCGGCATCGGGCACAACCGAGGTTTCGCGCGTCTATCATATAGATCGGGGTTATTACCGGCTGGAGGAAAAGTTAGCGGCCCTCGGCGCCGATATTACCCGTATATCCGTCTGAGGCCGAAAGGATGAGACCATGAAGAGATTTGGAGCCGTTACCCTCGTTCTCCTTGCCGCCCTCGTTTCCTTCGCCGCCGCGCATGAGACCTACTTCGGCAATAACAAAGTGCAGTACCGTGAATTCGAATGTCAATACGTTCAGACGAATCATTTTGACATCTACTTCTATGACAACCAGTACAGCCTCGCCAAATTCGCCTCTCAGGAACTGGAACATGCCTACGACATCATTTCCGGCCAATTGCGGTACTATGCCCGCAGCCGCATACCGGTCTTCATTTATAATTCGCACAACGACTTCCAGCAAACCAACATCACCTATGACGAACCAACCGAGGGAACCCAGGGATTCACGGAGGTGTTCAAGAAGCGCATCGTCGTCCATTTCATGGGATCATACGAGGACTTTCGGCATCTCTTGCATCATGAGCTCACCCACGCCGTCATCTATGATTACCTTTACGGCGAGTTTTTCAAGGCCTTTCTGACTCCCAACCGGCTGTTCAGCCTGCCGCTGTGGTTCGCGGAAGGGTACGCCGAGTACTCCTCCAACGGCGGCTGGTCGCAACGGGCCGACATGATGGTCCGCGACGCCACCATCCATGACTATCTGCAGCCGCTCGACGTCATGCAGTTTCTGTCCTACTCCGAGGGGTACGCCGTCATCAAATATATCGCCGACAACTATGGCATCGACAAGCTGGGCGAAATCCTGTCCAAGGGGAAAGCGCTGCTGACCATGGACCGAGCCCTGAAATCATCCATCGGAATGAACAGCGAGGAACTGTACGACAAGTTCTCCAAGGAGATGCGCAAACGGTACTGGCCTGACATCGCTTTGCGGGAAGAACCCAAGGACGGCGCCAAACAATTGACCAACCATGAGAAGGATGGCTCTCATTACAACGAAAAACCGGCCTTTCACCCCAAGGGACAAATGCTGGCCATGTTCACCGACCGGAGCGGGTACACCGAAATCCATCTCATCTCGGCCATCGATGGCAAACGGATCGCCCGGCTGGTGAAGGGAGAGCGCTCCGCGGATCTGGAGTCGCTGCGATGGTACACCTCCGGCATGTCGTTCTCACCCGACGGCGATCAGTTGGTTTTTGTGTCCAAATCCAAAGGGGCCGACGCCATCAACTTCTTTTCGCTGAAAAGCAAGGACATCATCCGGCGCAAGAAATTCGGCCTGAAATCGATCATCTCCCCGGCTTGGTCGCCCGATGGCGGCAAAATCATCTTTTCGGCGCTCGCCAATGCGCAACGCGACCTGTTCCTGTACAACCTGGCGGATGATTCCCTGGTGCGGTTGACCAATGACCGCTACGACGATGTCAATGTCTCCTGGTTTCCCGACAACCGCCGCATCGTCTTTTCCAGCGACCGCCCCCACCCCGACTCAGCCCCTCTCATCGACACCGCCGGCTTTGCCTATGGTCAATACAACCTCCAGGAAATGGACATCACCACCGGCGCCATAACGCCGATACCGGCCGGGCCCGGTCAGAATTCCGAGCCGGCCGTCTCCCCCGACGGCCGTCGCCTCGCCTTCGTGTCAAATCGCAACGGGATAGATAACATCTATGTTTATTATGTGGATTCGGCTCGGGTGATTGCCGTCACCAACCTCCTGACCAGCGCCGAATCACCCAGTTGGTCGCCCGACGGCAACATGATCGCCTATTCCACCTTCTTCAAGGCCGGCTACGACATCTACGTCATCAAGGATATCGCCCCCAAAGGGGACCACGGCGCCCTGGTACCGACCGATTTTGTGCTTGGCAAGTACGATACAAAGGCGGAGTGGGCACGCACCAAAGGGGAACCTTTCAGCGGCCGCGAACGGGACAACCTCAGCGGCCAGGTGCGTCTGACCGATCCCGATTTCCCCGGGCCGGCCGCCGTCAGGCCGCCGGCCGGCAGTGAGCCTTTCCCCGATACCTCCCGCTCAGGCGACACCGCCGTAGTCGTCGCCGACACCGTCCCCAAACCCCCGCTTCCGACCGTTCCGGGCGACAGCGACGTGTACGTCTTCAAGGCCCCCAAAGATTCCTCGGTCTTTGAACCTGGGGGCGTTCTGACCGAGGAAGACCGCGACAGCCTGCTGGTGCAAGCGCCTCCGGTCGACAGCATCAACGCCGATTCCCTCGACAACGTCCTGCCCAACGGCGAGTATCGCGTCCGATCCTACCGCACGCGATTCACCCCGGATATTGTCTCGGGTGGTTTGCAGTATGATTCCTTCTTCGGCTTCCGGGGCCAGACGGTCTTCATCTTCTCCGACTATCTGGGCGATCAACAAATATTGGTCGCGACCGATCTGGTCAATACCATCGACCAGTCCAACCTGCAATTCTATTACCTGTACAACAAGCTGCGGGTCGATTTCAGCCTGGGGCTGTTTCATACCAAGAATTACTACCTGCCACCCAGCGACCAATTGTTCTCCGACCGCTTCTATGGATTGCTGGGCGGGATGTCCTGGCCGCGCTCAAAATTCTCGCGGCTGGAATTGAATGCCGCCGCCGTCTTCATCGACCGCCGGAATTACGACAATCCGGACCTGGCCTCAGATAACGTCCGCGTCGCGACGGCGACGCTGAGTTGGATTCACGACACCGTGCTGTGGGGTATCACCGGACCGATCAACGGCGGGCGGTACCGGCTGTCGATCGAGACGACCACGCCCATATCCGGTACCTCGGCGGTCGATTACTATGCCGGTGAGCTTGACTACCGCAATTACCGCTCGCTGGGACACTCCTTCTCGATGGCGCTTAAGCTGTCGGGCGGGTACAGCGACGGCCCCCACCCCAAGAACTATTATCTGGGCGGCAGCACCAATCGGATCGGTTCCGTGTCGGTGGACGACGACGTCTACAGCATCCAGAATCTCTACTTCTCGCGCGTCATCACCCCTTTGCGCGGGTACGATTATTACGATCTGGTCGGCACCCGCTATGCCGTGTCCAACCTCGAGCTGCATTTTCCCTTTATCGATTACTTCCAGATGCGCTATCCGCTGCACCTGGGTCTGAGCCGGATCGTCGGCGCCCTCTTCTTTGATATGGGCGCGGCCTGGAGCGAACATGACGGCTTCAAGGGAGCCACGTCGCGCGGCGGCAACCGCCTGCTCGGAATCAAATCCGGGTTTGGCTTTGGCGCCCGCGCCAACCTGGGATTTCTGGTGTTGCGCTACGATATGGCCTGGCAGACCGACTTCAACTCCGTGGCGCCGCACACCAAGCATTACTTTTCGCTAGGCGCCGACTTCTGATAGCCCGCGCGATCGACCGGGTGATCTCCCCGATTTACACCGGCTTCACAAAACAGAAAAGCCCGCCAATGGCGGGCTTTTCCTTTTCCTATTCCTGACGGCGCCTAGCAGCGACGACCGCGCTTGGCGGCGACGCGCCGCCGCGAAGCCTTCTTCATCACCTTCGCTCTGGGCGCGGCTTTTCTCGCCGGCGCTTTCCTCAGCGATAAGGCCACGGCTTTCGACCGCACCGAACTGAGCGTCCGTTTCAGCTTTTTGGCAATCTCACGCGTGACGGTCTGCTTGAACGTGGCACGCAGCATCTTGATTTCCGCAGCTGTCCAGGCCCGCGTGCCGCCCTTACGGGGCGCACGGGACTTCTTGGCGACGCGCTTCGGCGCCGCTTTCCTTCTCAGAGCTTTTCTCATGGAAAGGCCCTCCGTATGCGTCGATCGTCGCATCGCCGATGCAACGACCCGGGTTAATGGTGTGTGAACTCTTATCATTCAGCGTCAAATTACCAACTTTTTCAACATTGTCAACACAAAAAAAAGAAATCACGCAAATTTTTGCGACGGCGCATCACACCACTTACCGGCCGTCGTCGCGCGCCCGATGCTCAGCCATCCTCTCCACCCGACCATCGCGCGCACCACCTCGCGTCAATGATGATGTCCCCTGACCATGAATCAGGGCGCGGCATGAAGGTATTGCCGCCACGTGTCCGCCAGCTCCGCCAGCTTCGCCTCGGCCAGATAATTGACCGTTCCCTCGGGAAATGACCCATCCTCCCGCGGTCCTCCGGCCGGCATTCCGGTCAGCAGTTCCATCCCTTCGTCGATATGATTGACGGCGTAAATATGGAAGCGCCCCGCCGCGACGGCTTCCACCACGTCATCCCTTAGCATCAGGTCGGGAACATTCTGCCCCGGTATCAGCACCCCCTGTTCGCCCGTCAGGCCGCGAATCATGCAAACGTCATAAAAACCCTCAATCTTCTCATTGACCCCGCCGATCGGCTGAATCTCACCCTTCTGATTGATCGAGCCGGTGACCGCCAACCCCTGGCTTATCGGCACGCCGCTCAGGGCCGACAGCAGGACATAAACCTCGGTCGAGGAGGCGCTGTCGCCGTCGATGCCGGAATACGATTGCTCAAAGCAGAGCGAGGCCGAAAACACCAGCGGCCGCCGGCGACCGAAACGATGGCGCATGAAACCGGTCAGGATCAGCACCCCCTTGTTGTAAACGCTGCCCGCCATGTCGGCCTCCCGCTCAATGTTGATTACCCCGTCGCTGCCGGGAGACAATGAGGCCGTGATGCGGGCCGGACGGCCGAAGGCGTACTCACCCAGGTCATAAACCGACAAGCCGTTGATCTGGCCCACCTGACGTCCGCTTACGTCAATCAGGATCAAATCCCGCTCGTACATCTCCTGAACCTTGGTTTCCAAAAGATTGACCCGCATCCGCTGCATCTCGACCGCCCGTTTGACCGTGTCGCGGTCGACCGTCGCTCGGCCGTGCTTGCGCGCCACCCAGGCCGATTCGGTCACCAGATCGGCAATGCGCGTGAAGCGGGTCGAGAGACGATCCTTGCGCCCCGCCAGCTTCACCCCGTGCTCGGCTACCGCCGCCAGCCCGCTGGGGTCGAACGGCGGCAGCTTGCCCTCGTCGGTCACCATCTTGACAAATTGCGTGTACTGGGCTACGCCCTGACGATCGCCGACCATGACGCTGTCGAACTCCGCCTTGACCTTGAAGATCTTTCGGAACTCCTCGTCGGCCCGATAGAGAATGTCATAGACGCGGCTGTCGCCGATCAGAATCACCTTGACGTCAAGATCGATCGATTCCGGCTTCAGGCCGCTGCCCGGAAGATTCATGACATCGATGCTGGTAATCGACAACCGCTGCGTCCGCAGCGTTCGCTTCAGCGTGGGCCAGACATTGGGGTCCTGGAAAAGGTCATTCGACTGCAGCACCAGGTAGCCGCCGTTGGCCCGGATTATCGACCCGCTGCGAATACGCGTGAAATCGGTGCGCCAGCCGCTATTCGGGTCGTGCACCCGTTCAATGGAGCCGAACAGATTCTTATAGGTGGGATGATCCTCGATGATAACCGGCCGGCCCTTCTGCTCGTTGTTGTCGACCAGCAGATTGACCGTGAACTGAGAAAATATCTCGCGCATCTTGGCCGGCTCGAATCGTTCGGGATCATTGCCGTTGCCGGAACGGAAGAAATCCAGCAGGCTGACCAGCACTTCGTTGAGGTCCTCGAGGTAGACCTGGGTCTTCTCGTCTTTATAGATGCGCTTGAGCGTCTCGATCTTGTCGTTGATCAGCGGCACGACGTTGGCGGCGTCCAGGCGGTCGAGTTCATTTTCCAGGTCACCGGTGATCTTCTTGCTATGCTCGGACGACGCCTGAAGCTCTTTGAACAGCGCCTCATATTCGTTCCGCAGCCGTTCCAGCTCCTCGGCCGTGAGTTTCCCTTCTTCAACCGCCTTCTCCAGCTCCATGAATGACACCGGCTGGCCATCGACGACCGGCTGCAGATCCGGACGCACCATCTGGCCGATCTGAACCTGCACCGGCAGGAAGCCCTTGTCCTTGAGACGCTTCTCAAAATCACGAAACAGGTCTTTCTGACGCGTCTCAAACTCCCGGATGATGCGCTGCCGCTTCTCCTTATAGCTCTCGCCGGCGAATATCTTGGGAATGACCGTGATGAGCGAATCGATCAAATAGCCGACGGCCTTCTTGAATTTATGCCCGTCGCCGGCCGGAAAATAGAGCACGATCGGGTTTTCCGCCATTTTGAAATTGTTGACGAAGCAGATGTCGCGAAGCGCCGGCGGCGCTTTCACCCGGGCCGTCTCCAAAAGCGACTTGACGGCCGTGGTGCGGCCGGTCCCCGGCAGACCGGTGATGAAAATATTGTACCCTTTGGCGGTAATATCCAGCCCGATCTCCATCGCTGTCAACGCCCGATCCTGACCGATAATACCGCAGCACGGTTCGATGGTCTCGTACGGCGCCGCTTCAAGAAGAGCTTCATTCAAATGAAATTGCAGCCTGTCAACCGGCACCCGGCACGTCGTCCGTAGATCAGTCATGATTTCTCCTCCTGCGTTGACCTCAGTATACGCATTCCGGCCCCAAAAGGCAATGAAACAGTTCTGTCCTTACCATTATCGCGCCGGGAAATTGACCTGCGGGCGCGGTCGCGAACAATGCCAAAAATCTATGAGGATGATACGACGCCGGTATGAATCAGTCCGGAGGACGAGACAAGTTCAAACGTTTGCTCACCCAGTATCAATCAATCGAACGAAGAGAAATCGGGCTGGCGACGCTCCCGGAACGCCGCGAATGCCTCCGCCGCCTCCGGCGACGCCAATCGCTTGATCAGTATCGCCGCTTCCTCGGACATGATGCTCTCGACTATCCGGGCATTCCCCTTCTTCAGCATCGCTTTGGTCAGGCGAACCGACACCTGAGGCTTGGTCGCCAGCTTCCGCGCCTGGTCCATGGCATAGTTCACGACTTCCGCATCGTCGCAGATGGCATTTACCAGGCCGATCTCCTTGGCCTTTTCCGCCGAAAACGGCTCTCCCAAAAGCAACAGCTCTGCCGCCCGTTGATACCCGGCCAAAAGCGGCAGCAAGAAGCTCGACCCTGGTTCGGGGTTCAGTCCCAGGTTGACAAACGGCAGTATAAACTTCGCGCCCGATCCGGCATAGACCAGATCGCAATGTAAAAGCATCGTCGTCCCGATTCCCACCGCCAGGCCGGACACCGCCGCGATAATCGGCTTTTCCGCCCGGCTTATCGTCGCCATAAACCTGAACACGGGACTGCTCTCATCCCTGGGAGGGATTTCCACGAAATCCTTCAGATCATT
>CAZPEV010000100.1:2658-11886 GCA_964585635.1 uncultured Ignavibacteriales bacterium | reverse complement strand
GACCAGTAGCAATCGTTTCAGCCAACTCTTTCCCCGGACGGCCTCGAGAACATGGTAACTGCCGATGGTGTTGACCCGAAAGGCCAGTTCGGCGGCGGCAAACGATCCGCCGACGGAGGCGAAAGCGGCCAGGTGGAAGAGAATATCCGGCTTGGCGCGATTCAAAACCCGGCGGCAGGCCTCGCGGTCAGTGATATCGAAGCGGTCGACCTTAATCCGGGGACGGATATGCAGCAGGTTTTCGGGTGATTCTCCCGGCAGAGCGGCGCCGCGAACTTCGTAGCCATATCGCCGCAGCTCTTCTGCCAGCCATGATCCGGCAAAACCGCAAATGCCTGTGATATATGCGTTAATGGCGCATCTCCTGCAGCCGCGCGAGGTCGGCCTCGACCATCATCTTGACCAGCCCCTTGAAATCGACCTCCGGCTTCCAGCGCAAAACCTCATGGGCCCGCGAAGCGTCCCCGATCAGAAAATCGACCTCGGCCGGGCGGATCAGGCGGGGATCGATGGTCACATATTTCTGCCACTCCATCCCGACATGGGCAAACGCCGCCTGGACGAAATCCCGTACCGAATGGCTTTCGCCGGTGGCGATGACATAATCACCCGGTTGCTCTTGCTGGAGCATCAGCCACATGGCCCGAACATAATCGCCGGCATATCCCCAGTCCCGCTTGGCGTCGAGGTTTCCCAAGGTCAGCTTGTCGGTCAGTCCCAGCTTGATCCTGGCCACGGCCTCGGCAATCTTGCGGGGCGCAAACTCCAGCCCCCGCCGCGGCGATTCATGGTTGAACAGGATCCCGCTGGAGGCATGGATACCGTAGCTTTCCCGATAATTGACCGTAATCCAGTGGCCGTAAACCTTGGCGACGCCGTACGGGGAGCGGGGATAAAACGGCGTCGTTTCTTTCTGCGGCACCTCACGGACCTTGCCGAACATTTCGGAGGACGACGCCTGGTAGAACCGGATCTTCTTGTTCACCAACCGGATCGCCTCCAGAATCTTGGTGACTCCCAGGGCATTGAACTCGCCGGTCAGCATCGGCTGAGTCCAGGAGGTCGGCACAAACGATTGGGCGGCCAGATTATAGACCTCATCCGGCCGGGATTGCTCGATGACGCCCACCAGCGACAGCTGATCCAATAGGTCGGCCTGGATAAAATTAATACGGTCGCGAATATGCTGGATACGATCGAACGTCTCGGTCGACGACCGCCGCACCATGCCGTAAACCTCATACCCTTTGGAAAGAAGCAGGTCGGCCAGATATGATCCGTCCTGCCCGGTAATTCCGGTGATCAGCGCGCGCATACCGTCCATCCTTTGTTTGGGTAGAATTGCATGGGCCGAATATACGGCGCTATCCGACGACGGTCAAATGGTTTCGGGCGATGGGCGGGCCGCCGCGGAATAATGACGATGGCCGATGCAGCTTCCGACCTGTGGCCGCGTCACGATGACCAAGACACAAAATTTAGGACCGGAGGCGCGGGACTATAACGTACAGGCCGATGATCGAGAATCTGGACGAGAAGGCGATCCCCGTGCCTTGACGGCTGGCGGCATAAAGATTCGCGGCTGAAAGCCGGAAGATAGGCTGCTGAAATCCCCCCCTGAGGGTCAATCGGGTCCCCGTTCTCCCGTGGGAAAGTCGTGCAAGTGAAAGAGCCTCTTGGCCAAACGGATTTGCCGCCCGATTTTCGCCCTGGTCATTTCGGATAGGCTTGGGGCCGTTTCCATGAAATCAATGGACAATTGTTCACGCACCGGCCTTAAGAAGGCCCATAGAAAATCTCATTCACCCTCAATAAGCGCTTGACAAAAGGGCCTGAATCGGTATATTAAATTTGATAAAAAGGGTTATGTGCCAATACGTTACTTATTTTTTGTATCAACACCTTGACACGTGTCAAACGATAGGAGGAACAGCAATGCGCAACAAGACTTCCGTTGTATTTCTCTGCGCCGTATTGCTCTGCACCTTCGTGGCCGGTTCCTTGGTCGCTCGCGACGATTACAAGGAGCGGACCACGTTCCAGCGGAATCATGCTCCCAAGTATTCATTCCCGCTGGAGCACTTTTCCGGCCCCATGCCGGTAGACAAAGGGAATGCCGACATGGCTACGATCGGTCTGATCCCGACCAATTCGCCCGGAGTGCAGGCCGGTACGACCACGTACGACTACCAGCACAACGGCACCATGGGTCGTCAGATCGCTCTCGACCCCAGCAATAATTTGGTGCATTTTGTCTGGATGGCCCAGAACAACTTCAAGATTCCGGGAGATCGCGGAATCAAGTACCAGGGGTACGATGCCCCCAATCAGGACTGGTGCGTGACGACCGGCGGCAAGATCGTTACCAGCGACTATTCAGGCTATACTTCCTGCGCTGCCCTGCCTGATGGTCGGCCGGTGTTCGCTTGCCATACCAAGCCGAGCGACTTTTACTTTTCGATGGCCTATTATGATTATCAACCCTGCCTGGCCACCTTTCTCGCCCCTGTGGTCTGCTACCCGGACGTCAATGCTGACTGGTATGTGGCCAACATTGAGACGATTTGGCCGATCGTCGACGTCCACACCGCCGGCGGCGGCGTCACCGAAAACGTCACCTATGTCCTGACGAGTGTCGCCGACGCAAGTGATGATCTGATCCTGTACCGCAAGATCGGGCTCGGGGAAGCCGGGACCTTCGACGGCGGGGTGAAGATCGCCACGTGTGCCGACCTCTCACATACGGTCAACGCCGATCCGAATTCGGACAACGTGGTCATCGCGTATACCGATGACCGCGCCGGTCTGACCGAGGGTGAGGGCGGCCAGACCGATATGGACGTCTATTACCAGCTCTCGACCGACCAGGGCGTGACCTGGAGCGGGCCGATCAACATCACCAATTATACCGGCGACTCGCTCTGGCGCGCCTATACCGACCTGTCGGCCGTGTATACTCAGGACGGCGAACTCCATATCATCTGGGCGGCCCGTGCGCTCAAGGATTCCAACAACTACGAGGACGCCAAGAGCCGTTTGATGCACTGGTCGACCGACGTTCCGCAGGCGCGCATTATCGCCGAGGCTCGCTATGATATGGATGCCCTGTGCGATCCGGGCGCCTGGAACATGTATATCGCCAAGCCGTCGATTTCTTGGTGCGATGACAAGCTGTACGCCCTCTGGACCCAGTTCGGCCATGCTCGCGAACCTGGCGCCAAGGGAGATTGCTCGCAGTCCGGTTTCGCCAACGGCGAGCTTTATATGGCGGTGTCTGATGATAATGGTCTGACCTGGGATCTGCCCCAGAACCTGACCAACTCTCGCAACGATCCGCCCGGCAGCCGCTGCGACAGCATGACCTGTAACAGCGACCACTGGTCGTCGATGGCCAAATACGGTATGATCTATCAACCGGCGGGCCTCGACACGCTGGATATCCAGTACATCAACGATAAGGACGCCGGCGGTATTCCGCAGGGTGAAGGCAGCTGGTGTGTCAACCCGGTCCTGTACCTGAGAGTCCCCTGCCGGGCCGTGATTCCATCGCCGCAGGTGTCGCTCAACCCGAACGAATACCTCGATCCGTTGCATGTCGCTCCGGGGGTTGCGAAGGATTCCACCCTGACCGTGATCAACACCGGTAATTCGCAATTGGCCGGCGATTTTTCGATCTCCTACGTCGGCACCCCGACCGGCTGGATCACGATCAACGGCAGCCAGACCGCCCACATCAGTGTTCCCTCGGGCATTGGCAACTCGACTGATTTGACGGTCCGCTTCAACTCCACCCTGATAACGGCGCAGCCGACCGGCCATGACGCCTATATCATCCTGACGTCAAATGCCACGGCGACGACCCCCGATACCATTAAGGTTCACCTGACCATCGCCTCCGACTTCGACATGCCGGAGTTTGCGCTTTTGAATACGACCTGCAAGTCGTTGAAGGTCTGGAATACCGGCCGGTCAGGCGATCATATCGGGCCGACCGGCGCCCTGGCCATTCCCGGCGACTGCGATTCGAATTTCAACTACCCCGACGTCAACCGCTATTTGTACGATGGCTCGCCGATGCTGGCCTGGTTGAAGGGTACGACCAAGACGGCGTACACGTCCGTGTTCTCGCAGGATTTCACGGAATCGGAAACGTGGCGCCCGCAGACCCCGATCACGGTCACGAGTCTGGCCGGATATGATAAGGCCACCTACACCGCATCGACTTCGGACTCGATTTTTGCCGCCGATGTCGAGGTGTATGCCCCAACCGACGGGATCAATTGCTTTGTCGTCATGAAAGTGAAGTACTACCTCTGGGGAACCAACCCCACGGCCAAGAGCAACGTCATGCTCGGGTACTTCATGGACTGGGACGTGCCCTCCGACACCAACGTCAACAACGGTTCGGATACGGCCACGGTTCCCGTCCCCACGGTTTGGCAATTCGGTGCTGATTACCTTCCTGATACCGGCGCCTGCCAGATCCCCGAGACCGATCGTTTGGGCGGCCTGGCACTGCTGAAGGATCGGGATTCCATTCCGGTCTGGGCCACGGTCTGGACCAAGGAAAACGCCCCCAACCAGCAGGGTAGCGGATTCAAACCGGGCTTCGTTTATGACAACATGAACAAGACCGGTGTGTTCCTCTACACTGATCCCGATCCGGCCAAGAAGTATATCGATCTGCACACTGGCGTTTCGTTCGAAAAGATGGCCAGCATGGTGAAGGATACCAAGTACGAATACACCTTCGCCCTGATCACGACCAATACCGGCAAGGCCGATTACATGGCGCAAATTGCGGCGGCCAAGACCTGGGCCAAGAACAAAGGCCTCTTGGGTTGCTGCCAGAAGGCGGGTGACGCCAACGGCGACAAGGCGACCAATGTCGGTGATGCCGTGTACATCATCAACTACGTCTTTAAGAGCGGCCCCGCGCCAATCTGCAAGGCCGAGGGTGACGCCAACGCCGATAAGGCGACCAACGTCGGTGATGCCGTGTACATCATCAACTACGTCTTCAAGAGCGGTCCCGCGCCGATCTGCTCGGAATAGCCTTTTGAAGACATCCGGGCGGGGTGGCGCAACGTAGCGACCTCTCCGAACGGAAACAGCAAGAACGGGGAAGCCGGACGGCTTCCCCGTTTTCATTTTCGGGCGGCGCTGCGCCGGCCTTGACCGATGGAGCCTTTACTTGGGGGCGGGATTTTCCTATATTGACCCTCCCAGCGGACGGCTGGGAAAGGTGACGATGAATTGAGACGATGATGAAGCAGGCGCTGATACGAAATTTCTCGATTATTGCCCATATCGACCATGGAAAATCGACGCTGGCGGATCGGCTGTTGGAGATTACCAATGCCCTTCAGGCCCGTTACCTGACCGACCAGACCCTGGACGACATGGATTTGGAAAGGGAGCGCGGGATCACGATTAAATCCCACGCCGTGCGGTTCGAGTACCCGGCGGATGACGAGCAGATATATGAGTTGAATCTGATCGATACCCCCGGCCACGTTGATTTCACTTACGAGGTATCACGGGCGCTGTCGGCCTGCGAGGGAGCGCTTTTGGTGGTCGATGCCTCCCAGGGGATCGAGGCCCAGACGGTGTCGAACCTCTACCTGGCCATGGAAAACGACCTGGTGATCATTCCCGTCATCAACAAGATCGACCTGCCGGCGGCCCGCACCGAGGAGGTGGCGAGAGAGATCGTCGACCTGCTGGGCTGCCGCCGCGATGAAATCGTCGTCTGCTCGGCCAAGCGGGGCATCGGGATTCATGAGTTGCTCGAGGCCATCGTCACCCGGATGCCGCCGCCGTCGGGTGATCCCCAGTCGCCGTTGCGGGCGATGATCTTTGATTCCGTGTATGACCCCTATAAGGGAACGGCCGGGTATATCCGCGTGGTCGACGGCTCCATCCGCAAAGGGATGATGATCCGCTTCTTCTCGCAGGGCAAGGAATTCGAGGTCGACGAGGTCGGCTTCAGGAGGCTGAAATATTTTCCCGGCGAGGAGTTGACGGCCGGCGAGGTCGGCTATTTCTTCGCCGGCATCAAGCGTGTCGCCGACACCCGCGTCGGCGATACGATTACCGACGCCCGCAATCCCGTGGACCAGCCGCTGCCGGGCTTTGTCGAGGGCAAACCGATGGTTTTCGCCGGGTTGTACCCGGCCGTGGCCGAGAACTACACCCAGTTGCGCGAAGCGCTGGAGAAGCTGCAGCTTAACGATTCCTCGCTCAAATTTGTGCCCGAGACCTCGGTGGCGCTCGGATTCGGCTTCCGCTGCGGCTTTTTGGGCCTGCTGCATATGGAGATCATCACCGAGCGACTGGCCCGCGAGTATGACCAGCATATCATCAACACCGTTCCGAATGTGGAATACCACGTGCTGACGACAGGCGGAGAGCAGGTGCTGGTCGATTCGCCGGCGGAGCTTCCCGCGGAGGGGCAGATCGAGACGATCGAGGAACCGTACGTCGACAGCCAGATCTTCACGCCGGCCGACTATATCGGCAACATCATGAAGCTGGCCACGGAACGGCGGGGCGAGTACAAGAACACCGAATACCTGAGCACCACCCGGGCGACTCTGTCGTTTGCCTTTCCGCTGTCGGAGGTCATCTTCGACTTCCACGATAAGCTCAAGTCGGCCACTCGCGGCTACGCCTCGTTTGACTATTCCGTGCCGTATTACCGGCCGTCGGAATTGGTCAAGCTCGATGTCCTCGTCAACGCCGATTCGGTCGACGCCCTCTCCGTGATCATTCACCGCGACAAGGCCTACCGCTACGGGCTGGCGCTGTGCGATAAGCTGCAGAAGCTGATTCCCCGGCAGATGTTTGAAGTGATCATCCAGGCCGCCATCGGCTCGCGGATCATTTCGCGGGCGGTGGTGCGGCCGTTGCGGAAAAACGTCACCGCCAAATGCTACGGCGGCGACATCACCCGCAAGCGGAAGCTTCTGGAGCGCCAGAAAGAGGGGAAGAAGCGGATGAAGCAGATCGGCACGGTGGAAATCCCGCAGGAGGCCTTTTTGGCCGCGCTGCAGATCGACCACGACTAGCCAACAGATTCACGGGCAGCAGGGAGCGGGCCCGCCCGGTCCAGGCCCCCGACACGCCGTCAACCCGATGGCGTGGCATTATTCCCGCCGCCCGCCTGAGCCGCCCGGAAAGATTGGAGGTCATGAAGAATTATGTCTTTGCGTTCTTTCAGACGGTTCCATAACCAGTATTTGTGGTCAAGGCCGACGGTGACGAGAATCCTATCACCGGGATATTTATCAATGGTCTCTCCAATTCTGTCGGCAAGGTATGCATTCCATTCATTCCAGATTCTTGCCGTCGCCGGGGAATATTGCTCCTCCATGGCATACCATGGTTCATAATGGAGGATGTCGAATTCTCGCGCCTGGACATAGTCAAAACAATCGCTTTCCTCGAGTGCGGCGTACCATCGGGCAGCGATTATCTCCGTGAATTTATCCATCAGCTTAATTCGTATATTGCCGATATGGTCTTCCTGTAATTCCCGCTCCGCGCGGTGCTTCTCACGAATCATCGGTTCCGCGACACTGCCGGGCGGGTCAATGGGAACGACTGCAATCTTGAATTCACTCGCCAGCGGCAGAATCACATCCGCGTACTCCTTCTTCGCCCCATGCGGCAGGACGTTGCCCAGTTGCTCGGGCGACAGTTCGACGCACAGTATCCGAGGCTTGAGCTCAATAATTGTGGCTTTCAATTTCTCGGCGTACCGGGGAGCCGTGTTAGAATCGGCATGAAAGCATCCCAGGATCATAATCGTATTCTTGTCTGCACTTATGCTCATCCAAATACGCCTCCGACCTCATCTTTATATGACGCCGGTTGTATTACGCCGGTCACACGGCCCAGCATCGTCAGTAATGACTCCAGTATCCCATTGCCTCATCAATATCTATTTGCCTGCGAACGGCCGACTGCTGCAATTGACGTAGTCCGTGACCGGCGGGTCTTTATATGGTGCCAAATAATATAATATGCCTGGTCAGCAGCAGTGTCAAGCGAATTGTAACCTGCGTTGTCAGGTACAATGATAGGCCAATGATAGACAAGACTACATTGTTCGGCGTTGTTATTTTTCTAATAACCATCTTTGGCACAGTGGAGATCCCGCAGGAGGCCTTTTTAGCCGCACTGCAGATCGATCAAAGCTGAACCCTGCGCCGGCAACATCATTCCAAATACCCTAAAGTCTGTTCTGATCCTGTCAGCCCTGCCTTAGGAAATCCCCCTGATCGGGATTCCGTCGTTTCCCCAAGCTTGACATTGCTTTTGTCGACGGTTATGTTTGACTGGTATATCAACGCAGGAGGAACGGCATGAGGATCAGCAGGGCATTCTTTTTCGTGATCATGGTGTGTATGGCGGTGACGGTCAGCATCGCGCCGGGACAGCCGGCCGATTCGACGCCCCTGCCGCAGACGGTGCCCGTCCCGGTCACCGATTCCAATCTGGTCGCCGGCGCCCAGGCGCCGACCGATACCGGCACAGCGATGTATCCGGTGACCCCTGAGCGGCGGGAACTGCTTAACAAGTACTCGAACCTGCGCCTGACGATGGAAGTCGTCAGCGAGGTATTCGGATGGATTCTGATGATCGTAGTCGCCTTCACCGGACTCTCGGCCTGGCTGCTCAAAATCGCCAGCCGGGTCACCAAGAGGCGGGCCATCCATTTTGTCGTCTTCCTCTTTCTGTTTCTGCTGCTGACCGGGATCATCTCCTTCCCGCTCGACTACTATCAGAATTACATGGTCGAGCACCAGTACGGCCTGTCCAATCAATCGTTTGGCGCCTGGTTCGGGGAGATGCTCAAACAGTTTCCGATCATGCTGATCTTCATGTCCCTGCTACTGGGCTTTCTCTACTGGCTCATCCGCCGCTTCCCACGCCGCTGGTGGGCCTGGTTCACGGCCGGGGCGCTTCCGTTTGTGATCATCACCGTGGTTATCGTGCCGGTCGTGGTATCGCCGCTGTTCAATGATTTTCAGCCGCTGAAGGATAAGCAACTTGAGACCCAAATCCTGGACCTGGCGTCCAAGGCCGGGATCGAGGGATCGCGCGTGTTTGAGGTCGACGCCTCGCGGCAGTCGAAGAAGCTTAACGCCTACGTAACCGGCCTGTTCGGCACCAAGCGGATCGTCCTGTACGACACCATCATCGCCGCTTTCACGACCAATC
>CAZPEV010000100.1:891-2648 GCA_964585635.1 uncultured Ignavibacteriales bacterium | reverse complement strand
GATTCTGTTCGTCATGGGGCACGAAATGTGCCACTATGTCAAGCATCACCTTTGGTACTCGGTGGGACTGATCATCCTGCTGATTCTGCTCTCCACCTGGCTGGCCGCGAGGTATCTGCCGCCGTTAATCACCCGCCACAGCCGGCGGCTGCGGTTCGACAATCTGACGTCGTACGCCTCGCTGCCCCTGATAATGGTGGCGCTATCGCTGGTGATGTTTTTCGCCCAACCGGTTACCAACGCGGTCTCCCGTTATTTTGAATATCAGTGCGACGCCTACAGCCTTAAGATCAACGGCTACAACGTCGAGGATGCGACGATTGCCTTTGAAAAGCTGTCGGCGTATAATCTGTCCAACCCGAATCCCAATCCGCTGGTCGAATACTGGTTCTACGACCATCCGGCGTTGCAGAAGCGGATTGACCGGATGCGGCAGTTGGCCGGACAATGATCACAGGGAATGACGACCTAAAGAATTTGTAGACATAGAGGAGACGACGTTATGCTCAAGTCGCTCGTTGTCGCGGCCGTGGCTGCGATATTGATCTGCGGCGCCGTGGCGGCGCAGGAGAAGCCCTTTGGCCTCGGGATTATCGCCGGTGAGCCAACCGGGCCGTGTTTCAAATTCTGGACCGGCGCAAGGACCGCCATCGACGGCGCCCTGGCCTGGTCATTCAGCCATCACCATACGTCGATGCACATTCACGCCGACTACCTGATGCATTCGTTCGGGGTTATCAAGGTGGAAAAGGGGAAATTGCCCGTTTACTACGGCATCGGGGGTCGGATCAAATTCGTCGAGGGGAACGGAGACGACAAGATCGGGGTGCGGGTTCCGGTGGGACTGGCCTACTTGTTTGCCGACGCGCCGCTGGACCTTTTTATAGAGATCGTACCGGTGCTGGACTTGACCCCCGACACGGAGATGGACTTCAACGCCGCCTTGGGAGTGCGGTTTTTCTTTTAGCCAGACATCATGATTCCGCGCGATCTTTTCTCGCCGCTGGCGGGATGAGATCACGGGGTTATAGTTGTCCTAAGACCCCGTTTGATCCGAAGCTATTTATAATTGAATTGATTTCTCTATGGAGTATTTCGAAATCCATGAAGTTCGTGTTCCAGTGAGCTATCGATGGCCATCCTTTTTTCCAGGAAGATGATCGCTTAAATTGAGTGCCCATCCCCCGCGCGTTATCGATATTCGTCATTTCTTTGACACATCTGTCGACCCATTTTGACACCGCTTCAGAATCCTCGGACTGCTGATGCAATTTCAAATGGAAAATGTCATCATTAAATTCAAAATACCATTCAACACGTGGAAGTTCTTTTGCCTTCACCCAACTATCGGAACCTCTATCTAGATTCATAACCGCATTATACCCGCCTTCGTATATTAGCCATTTTGGGGAATGACCAATTGTTTCAACATATTTTCGAAAAAGGGCATAGACATAATACATCAAATGCTTATACGACCTATATCCATAACGACCAGGTTCAACCTTATTTTCAATCATTCGTTTATAAGCCTCGTGCGCCAGTTTCATTCTAGCCACTTCTAATCCCAAAGCATCCATCCAATGCTTAAAATACTCCGGCCCATCGCCATATAAAAACCCCCAGGCCTTAATTAACTTCTCCGGTGTCTTGCGCTCGAATTGTTTCGAGTCAAAGTCCTGGATGGAACTGCTACCAAGACAAAAGCAAAAGGCGCGCTTGTGGCAGAGGAGATTTGCGTCGGACTAGAAAAAACC
>CAZPEV010000100.1:0-881 GCA_964585635.1 uncultured Ignavibacteriales bacterium | reverse complement strand
CTTATTCAAAAAATCACCTGAATTCGAAATATATTCCGACATATCTTTAAACTGGTTCTCCCCGGAGGGGCCAGAATCTGTCTTAAGTTCAATTGGCAGCATTTTGTCGACGCCGCCTGAGTTCTTAATCTGCAGGAGCAAGTCTATTTTATGGTTCCCGACCTTTTTCTCATACTCACAACGGACACTATGTACGTCACCTATGTCTTTGATGAGGGCTCTTATGAGATCAATGGCCGCCTTATTCCTGTCGGACGACAAGATCCAAGAAAGGTATCCCTTATGAGTCGATTCTCTACCATATCCGGCAATAACTACCGGATTGCCGCGCTGTTCAGCGTCATGCAACTCATCAAGGGTGGAAGGTATAATTGGCTGTGTACGGCCTTCCATTCGTCCTCCTGCTCTCTGGATGGAAAATGTCAGCAAGGCTGAGAACTGGAATATTCACCTGCGCGTCACACCATCACGGTCTGGTCGCGGGCCGGGCCGGTCGATAACAGCAGCATCTCCACGTTCAACTCGCGACAGATGTACCCGACATACTCCCGCGCCTTCTGCGGCAATTCGGTGTACGACGTTATCCCGACCGTTGAGCTTTTCCATCCCTCAAACGACCGGAAGACAGGGCGACAATCGGCCAAGCGGTCGATATCGACCGGCACGTTGTCCAGCAGGCGGCCCTCCAGCTCGTATCCGGTGGCAACCTGAATCTGGTCGAACTCATCGAGGACGTCGAGCTTCGTGATGGCGACCTTTTCGACGCCGTTGATCCGGCAGGTGTGACGAAGCTGCACCAGATCGAGCCATCCCGTGCGGCGCGGCCGACCGGTAACGGTGCCGAACTCTCCGCCCCGGCGACGGAGAAGATCGCCGGTAGC
>CAZPEV010000099.1:0-11897 GCA_964585635.1 uncultured Ignavibacteriales bacterium | reverse complement strand
CTTATCCCGCACCATGTTGACGAAATCGTCCACGGAGTGAATGTTGTTCAAGTTGGGAGCGGGGTCATTCGGGCTGTCGAGGATACTGATCAGACAGTAATGCCCGCTGGCCAAAATCTTGTCATCGGTCCATTCGATGGGGCCGACGACGCGAAACTCGCCCGGCTTGAGGTCGGCGACGGCCAGTTGACCGATATTGATCCAGCTGGCCGGATTGGCAAACATGCCCGGATCCGTGAAATAGACGGTCGCCGTGCAATTGCCTGCCAAGGCGCCGCGGTTCTGCAGGCGCAGATAGACGTAATTGCTCTGGCCGTCCTCCACCTGGTCGCATAGATCGTTGCGATGTTTGACCGTCTGGCCCAATTCCTCTTGCGGGTCGTCGACCGGCTCATTGCGGACGATGATATCGGGGCTGGTATATAAGCGGTCCGCAACCACCGGCTCGGTGGCGTTGTCTTCGATGCTGTCGCGAATGTACGGGTTGAAGGTACTGGCCTGAAGGAAGTTGACCGCCGCCTGGGCGTCGATCACGCCGAAGCCGGTGGCGGCGTCCCATCCCGGAACGGCGACATCACCGTTGGCGCTTGTTCCGTTCTGGACGTCCCGGGCCGAATTTTCCAGGATGTTCTTCACCGCCATCGGCGTCAGGGCGGGATATTGCTGCAGCAGCAAGGCGACCACGCCCGCCGTCTGCGGCGCCGCGGCCGAGGTGCCGCTGCAGACGCACCATCCATCATTGGTGGCGGTATTGTCGCCGTTGGGAAAGGCACCTGAGCTGGCAATATCTTGGTCCATATAATTGTCCGGCTCCGTCGGCAGCATGATCAGGCAGGCTCGGGGCGTCTCACCGACCAAACCGGCCACGTCGGGGCAATGTCGTTGCGGACTGGTGTACACGAAGCTGTCGTAGCTGCTGGAATAGTTGGACGCCCGGAATCCGCCCCCCTGAATGGGGTAAGCGCCTCCCGCGGAAATGAGGTTGGGATGAGTGACCGTCTTGGCGTATGGGGAGCCGGTATTATCGGTATGCCCATTCCCCGCCGAGAAGATTACCACGATGCCATTGGCAACGGCGTTGCCAACCTCCAGCAGTAAGGCGTTATCAATCGAGCCGGTTCCCCAGCTACAAGTAATAATGTCCGGATTCTGGTTTTGGACGGCGGCTTGAAAGCCGGCCAGGGGGAAGTTATTCCAGCCGCCGTCAGAGTATTTCACGAAGGAGAAGGTGCATCCCGGCGCCACGGCCAGGGCATTGGCGGCTTCGGCCGTGCCATGGCCAAACTCATCGGTGTTCACATCCAGTCCGCCGACCGCTCGGATGTCATCGATGGTGTAATTCTGAGCCAGGTAATGGGGATGAAGGCAGCTATAGACCACCTGGATATTGGTCGGGCCGCCGGGCACCGGAGTGCCCAGGGTGATTACATTGCCCGCAAAGGAGCCGCCGGTGAAGTAATTTGTCCCGGTATGCCCGGGGTCGGTGGCCAACCACACACCTTGAACGGCGCGCACGGTGTGGTTGACCGTCACCTGGGGGACGGTGGTTGTAACGTGCGGTTCGGTCACCCGCGTGATAAAGCCGGTGTCGATCATGGAAATCCGGACCCCTGCGCCGGTGATACCGGCGGTATGCATCCCGCCGACATTAAGCCGGGCGGGAACATCGTTGAGGACGTTCAAAAAGTAATATGACGGACTAGGCGCAGGCGGATTGCCGTTGTGCATGGGGATTCCCGGAATGGCCAGTCGCACCGCTTCCGCCAGCGTCTCGATTCGGGCGCTCATCATTAACGGCTGACTGGCCTCAAAGAACGACAATTCCTGTTGCCTTCCGAGGGCGGCGCTTAGCGCCATCTTCCGATGCCGGATACGCACCCCGAATTCCGATTGAAAATGATCTTTCGGACCGGAAAAGGAGACACCGACGTCGGTCTGCGCCTCCACGGTAAAACCTGCCTGGGTCAGCAGGTTGACAACTTGATCCACATGCTTGGCTTTGGGGCGAAATTCGTCCACCCGGCTCAACGAAAACTTCCGGAAATCCTTGAACACGGACAAACCGCCGCGTGACTTCAGCGTCACCGATGCCATCACTCTCTCGTTTGCCATGATAGGCCTCCTCATTCCTCTCATTTGAAATTAATATGCCTGACACTAAAACGACAGCACAAACCGCCGATATCTCGTTGAACGGCGAAAGCCGATTCCGCCCGACGGCCGGTCGTTTTCACCCTCGCCGAAACATTGCCGGCGCCGGCACGATAGAACGTATGGTCGGCAACGGACCATCCTCTTGTCCGGGTCCGAAAGTCGCGACACTTGATCCGGATAAGCATCGATCGCAAACAACCCCCAAGTTTCTGGCGATATGATGGTTCTCTCGACCCGTTGCTTTACGACGCCGATGTAATTTGTCAGAGGTGCGATAATCAGAATGACCCAATCCCGCGTTTCCAATATAGATGGGCCGAAAATCGTGTCAATAGCCGGACGATATTTTCCCAAAAGAACGGCTCCCGAAAACGGATCTTGACACGAGGTTACAGCCCGGCCTCCCTGTCCTGCAAGCCTATGTCCCGCATATAATATCGTGTATCGTATTCTCGCCGCGACCGACGCCCCCCGGAGAGTCGCAGGGGGTTTGACCACCATGGCAATGAAAGCCGCATCATGACCGAAGCCGGGGCGCAGATCGAAATCAGGATGCGGGTCGGCCGCGACCGTCCCCTCTGTTTTGGGAAATGATGACCGGCGGTCTCATTTGGGAGATTGGCCCTCTTGCCTGTAATGAAACAGAGTTGTTGATTTGTCCGTAAGAATTATATAATGCACACGCAGTCGCATAACAGGAGAAGAGGCTTACGTCAAAACATATCCCCTGGGTACAGACGATAGAGCTTTGCCGGCATTATCGACGGGGACCGCAGGTGGTCCGGGCCGTGGACGAGGTGACCTTTGATTTTCAGCGCGGCGAATTTCTTGGAATCGTCGGCGCCTCCGGCTCCGGCAAGTCGACGGTCTTGAACCTTCTGGCCGGCCTTGATACACCGAGCTCGGGCCGGATCGAGGTCGATGGTATCATCTTGGGATCGCTCTCCCGCCGGGAGCTGGCCGCCTACCGCGCCCATCGGGTCGGCATGGTCTTTCAATCGTTCAATTTGATCAACCATTATTCCGCCCTGGAAAATGTCGAGACGGCGCTGCTTTTCAACGGCACGCCGCGACCCGAACGACGGCGGCGCGCGCTGGAAATTCTGGAACGCCTAGGGTTGGCCGACCGGATTCATCACCGGCCGGGAGACCTTTCCGGCGGGGAGCAGCAGCGGGTGGCGATGGCCCGCGCATTGGTCAAGAAACCGGATATCCTGTTCGCCGACGAGCCGACCGGCAACCTCGATCATGACAACGCCGGCCAGATCGCGGAACTGCTGACCACCCTGAATCGCGACGGCCTCACGGTGGTGATGGTGACACATAACCTTGATATGGCCCGCCAGTGCGCCCATCGGACAATCGGGATGCGGTATGGCCGATTGATCGATGCCGAGGAGCATTTTCCGGAAGGGATGGGTCATGACGTTCCGTGATTTCGTGACCGTCTCCGCCGGCAACCTGTGTCGGATGAAGCTGCGCACGTTTCTGACCATCTCCGGCGTGGTCATCGCCATCGCGGCCTTCGTGTCGATGATTTCCTTCGGCGCCGGAAACCAACGTAACATCACCCGCGAGTTCGAGGAGTTGGGGCTGCTGTTCACGATGCAGGTCTATCCCATAACCGACAAACCGGCCACTGATTCGGCCAAGGCGCCCCTTCTGGATCAGGCGATGGTCGAACGATTGGCCGCAATTCCGGGTGTAACCCTGGCCTTTCCGATGAACGCCTTTACCGTGACGGTGGCGATGGCCGACACGACCATCAAGGCGGGGGCGCAGGCGTTGCCGAAGAGCGCCACCCAGACGCGGCTTTTTTCCCAGCTTCAGGCGGGAAGATTTTTCTCCAATGACAGCGCCCGCGAAGCGGTCGTAACCGATGAATTTCTGAGGATGGCCGGAAATATCGCCGCCGATTCCATCATTGGCCGCCGCCTGATCTTGTCGGCGCGGACGGTCAGTATCGACAGCGGCCTGGCGCGCGTCATCCCCAGAAAGCGGGAGGACATCCGCAAGGAGTTTGCCGACGTGGTGCTGGATTCGATGCTCCATCGGGATTATGCCGGACGGATCGTCCGTCAGAAACTGGGCACCGCCATGGCGCGGTTCTTCAATGGTTTCATGAGTTCGAAAGCCATGATCTGCGACACCCTCACCGTCTGCGGTGTTATCAAAGGAAATCGTCACGGCTGGCTGCGGACGGAGCCGCTGATTATCCCGATGGCCACGGCGTTGCGTTTCACATCCGGGGGAATCGCCGACAACCCGGTCGACCTGTTTTCCTCGCTGAGCAATGGGACGCTCTTCGCCGGAAAGGATGCGCCGCCCGGCGGCAGCTACCCTCAGGTAACGCTCCAGCTCGATCCCAAATCGGCGTATGAACCGGTGCGCGATTCGGTCCAGGCGCTCGGCTTCCGCTGTTTCAGCTTCGCCGAGCAGTTCAGCAAGCTGCGCAAAGTATTTGTCTATTTCAATCTGGCGCTGGGGGTGATCGGGCTGATCGCGCTGATCACGGCGTCATTGGGCATCGTCAACACCATGGTCATGTCGATCCTCGAACGGACGCGCGAGATCGGCGTCCTCAAATCATTGGGGGCCGACGATCGGGACATCCGTCTGCTGTTTCTGGTGGAGTCGGGGGTGATCGGCGCGGTCGGCGCCGCGGTAGGGATCGTTTTCGGATGGTTGATCACGCGAGTGGCCTCGACCGTTGCCAAGGCGATCATGGCCAAGGATGGATTCGGGGATATCGAGCTGTTCGCCATGCCACCCTGGCTGATATTGATGGCGCTCGGCATTGGGATTGTGGTTAGTTTAGCGGCGGGATATTACCCGGCGGCGCGCGCGGCCCGCGTGGATCCGGTGCAGGCCCTGCGGGCGGAATAGGAATATCCGGGGTCGTGCAAATTAGGCGGCCGATGATGCCCGGCCCGGCCGGATGATTGAACCATAGCGCCAAAGGGCATTGGTCAAGCACAATACATATTGCGCTACAATAACTTAGATATTTTGAGGTCGACCGAAATGTAAAATTCCGGAAAAGGTTTTATGTTTGTCGATATATAAAGCATATATAAATAAGGCGTAAAGCCTTTATGTATATGCAATGTCATGCACTATTCCTAATGCCGCAATTCTTCATCTTGGAGCTTGACTCTAAATATATAAAGTCAGCGAAACATCTTTACATTTGCCGATATATAAAGTATATATAAACGAAGGGTAAAGCCTTTATGTGTACGCAAAACTATGCGAGGTAAAACCGGTGGAGATTTTCAGACTTCAAAAACCGGATATCGTCAATCTGGATAGCCGTGTTTGGGAAATTTCCCAAAAGCATCAAGGGGAAATCCATGAGTATGCAGGGAAGGCCCAATCTCCACGATACCTGTTTTGGGATAAGGTCCGATACCTCCCGCGCCCGGATGATGTCACAGCCGAGGAATTCTGGGCAGTCATAAAAATGTTTCGTGGTCTTGCTTTTCATAGAGCAAGGTCCATCATGTATGACGAAACCGGCAAGTATTTTACTTGGCTGCGCCTCCCCGGTTTAGATGAATTTTTGCATACCATTGATTTGGAATTGGGCGGAACACTGGCCTCAACCTTCATTGACGATTCCACGATTCGCCGCCGTTTCATTTCGCGCGGTATCATGGAAGAAGCCATCGCCTCCTCTCAGCTTGAAGGCGCTAATACCACCCGGAAAGCGGCTAAACGGATGTTATCGGAAAAACATAAACCAGCCAATCGTTCGGAACACATGATACTGAACAATTACCGGGCTATGATTTGCGTGGAAGAGTCGCTCAAAAGCCAGCCGGTGAACATGACCATGCTCCTGGATCTCCATCGTATGCTCACAGAAAACACACTTCCTCCCGAAGACGTCGGACGATTACGTACGAAAGCTGATAATATCACAGTCGCTGATGCGACTACCGGGGTCATATACCACAATCCACCGTCGGAGGATTTTCTTAGGCGGGAATTGCCTCGACTTATCCAGTACGCCAATGATGAAATCGATGAGCGTCAGTTTATACATCCGGTGATAAAAGCCATTTTCCTTCATTTCTGGATTGGCTACCTGCATCCCTTTGTCGACGGCAACGGCCGAATGGCGAGGATCCTTTTCTATTGGTACGTGATAAGAAAGGGGTATTGGGCATTTGCCTATTTGCCCATATCTCGGATTATTAAAACCTCTCCTGCGCAATATCGAGACGCATACGTTTATAGCGAACAGGATGACAACGACCTGACCTATTTCTTGGATTATAATATCAAGAAACTCGCCCAAGCCAAGAGTGTATTTGAGGCTTATGCAAAACGCAAAACGGAAGAAAACAGACGGATGACGCGGATGGCGAGAGAGGAATACGGCCTCAACGACCGACAAATCCAACTCCTCCGCTATTTGCACAAGAATCCCAATGCCGCCACCTCAATCAGGACACATGCTCGGGTTTATGATATTTCCCAAGTCACTGCCCGTAAAGACCTGGAGGGTTTGGAAAAGGTCGGTTTCCTATCGTCCAAAAAGATCGGCCGCGACCGCCCATTCCGTGGCACGGAGAAGACGGCGGAGTTATTTTGACTTGCGTATGGCGGCAAGGAAAGCCCGGTAATATTGGCCGACAGGTGGCCCGCGTCTTTAGACAAGGGATAATGAGTCTTCATTCTGCGCTTTGCATACGCCCCGTGCGCCAAGGGTATACCCTTAAGCAGGCGCTGGTGCACGAGGGCGTGCACCAGCCACGAAATCCAGCGTAATCGGCGCGGTCGGCGCGGTGGTGGGGATCGTTTTCGGATGGTTGATCACGCGAGTGGCCTCGACCGTTGCCAAGGCCATCATGGCCAAAGATGGTTTCGGCGATATCGAGCTGTTTGCCATGCCACCCTGGTTGATCTTGACGGCGCTCGGCATTGGGATTGTGGTTAGTTTGGCGGCAGGATATTATCCGGCGGCGCGCGCAGCGCGTGTGGATCCGGTGCAAGCCTTGCGGGCGGAATAGGATTCTCCCGGCCGATCCGGACATCGGCCGGGCACAGATGGCTATATTGTCTATTCAATTATATGGAGGGCGCATGAGTCCTCTTCTTGAATCGGGAACGTGACAGAATTTACTTGACAAATTCCCCGCCATCAACCAAATTGTAGCGAGTGGCAATTGGCAACAGGCTCTTTCGTTCCCCTAGGCGCGTCAGGAAAGAGATTTGGCCCTGTTTAGTTTATGGCCGACTTGGAATCGAATCTGATGTCAGGCAAGTTGTGATACCTTGGGGGCAGCGTGTCCGATTTAATTGCGATGCACAAAAGGGGTATTCAGCATCACAGGAGAGGGAACCCAATATGCATGGACTTTTCTCCCGTGTTGCGCGCCATGACTATTTCCCGAATGACATTCCAAGATATCTGCAGTTTGAGGTGACGTACGTTTGTGAGAACGCTTTTTGCAGGAGAAAGATATGACCAGCCCACGCTTGCAGGCTATTCAGGCGATCGCATTGTGTTTGATTCTCGTTGTCTTCGTTGCCGCTTGTGGTGCGCCTAAGCAATTTCGCATTGATACCTCGTTCTTGAATTCTTCGCCCTCCCTAATTCCAATGGATGTTGCTCTCTACGTTCCAAAGGACTGTTATGATAAAATGTCCACGTGTAACCTACCCATAAGTGCCATTGGGGGTTGGTCGGGAGCAATTGGGAATGCGCTTTGTCCGGAATTCGAGACGCTTCTGAGGCGCACTTTTCGCAGTGTCACTGTAATTGATAATATTGAGCTGCCGTTCCGCGGTGAGTATCGAGCAATTGTGTGTTTCGATGTGGATACAGCCTATCGCCAAATGTCGGGAGGCATGAATTGGCTTGCGGATAACAAAACCTGCGTTAGAGTAAGGATGGCAATGTACGACTTGGACGGATTGGAAGTCGTGGCTGGTGGCGGTGTCATAGCGAGGTCTGTCGAAATCCAGGGAAATCCAATAACCCAGGGAAATACAATAACGTGGGAAGTCACGGTTGGTGACGTTACCGGAACAGCGGTAACACATAGAGGCACGCTTTTTACTATTAAGAAGAATCAATATAATGCCATGAGGTCTGCTGCTGCGGAGGCCCTAGATAGCTGTAGCAAGATATTGCGAAACTCCTCCGCTATAAAGAAGCTTGCCGAAGAAATGAATTCAGAAGGACTCGAAAGGAATTATTCCCTTTTCGATTTGATCCAGGCTCGGAACATGAAGAACGCGGAAAATATCTTATCCTTTTTGCGTGTAGACGAGACTATTATATCAGATCTGTTTGACTCAATAGGGATACATTCAATGGGGAAGGTAAATAGCTTGGGATTAAGGTGGCCAATGTTGCGTGGAGGAGAGATTAGTGCATCAGATCTGTTTGACTCAATAGGGATACATTCAAAGGGGAAGGTAATTAGCCCGGGATTATGGCGGCCAATACTGGGCAGATTCGGAATGATGGGTTATGAACGCAATAGCACTGGCGCTATGATTGTGACCTTGGGCTGGATGAATTGGTTTACAATACCTCGGGAAGTTCTGCGACCAGTTTTGCTGGAAGACGCGAAGGATTTGAGTCAGGTGGGGGAAATTGAAGTAAATAATATTTGGGAGGGATATGCGGAGGGTCTTAGTGGAATATTGGAAATATCCGATGCCGAGGCTCTCAGCAGCATATCGGAAATATCCAGAGGAAAGGGCACGTTCCGGGACCAGTTCCGATTAACCTACAAGTCCAATAATACTCTATCTGTAGCATCTACGTTTAAACCCATTTGTACACATATTTTAAAGTTTGATCCTGCCGGAGTGCTACGAGAAATTACGGAGGTAATACCAATTAATGCAGCAAATGAAAGGCGCGAAAAATTGGCCTTCTAACCGCGTTCTAACGATGAGTCGGGCTCGCGAGAAGCTTGGTTGCCTTATCGCCCACAAGTATGGCTCCTTTGCAGACTATTCAGAAGCTAGAAAGGGAGAGAACAAATGATACAGATGTTATTTATAGTAACTGCATTGACAATACTTACTATACCGGTGGTTCATGCCGGTCAATACGATGTCTACGACGGAAAGCGCTGGTGTTTCAATTGCGGAGTAGGCTATGCGCATGGCGGCGACAAGATAGCATATGAGCTTACATCTGACGAAATCCGCGAAATTAGGCTCGGTTCCGGAATGATTATCTATATCGCGGGCGTCTACCGCTTGCCAAAATTGCATTCGCGGCTTCAGCTTTCAGTAGGTTGTCACGTGAACATGGCTGGTGTGACTACACAGTGGAGTTCCGATGATGGTTCTCATATGACTATAGGGGAGATAAACCATAACGTGGACATTCGGCGATTTCCAATTGACATGATAGCTTTAAGGGAATGGAATCGATTCATGATTGGGGCAGGTGCGACCTACCATTGGAAAATGCAGGAGAACTTTGGCCATGGATCTCAAATCAACGAGACGGTTTACTGGAATGGTGCTCTTGGATACCTTGCCGAACTCAACTGCTTCATTTATGATAGGTACGTACGACTGAATCTGCGGCGTGTCTGGATAGACTACGAATCCCCATACAATCACCGATTCAATGGTAGCTACTGGTCCTTCAATTTAGTTTTGGAAGCACCTTAATTGCAGTTCGTGCGATCTGATGGCGATGGGATTACCCAAAAATGAACAAATTTGTGGGCGGCAGATTTCCCGAGGCTGTCCCACAAGACCATTTTCACCATTTAATCGATCTTTGCCGAAGCGAAGAGGCGGTGTCACCCGAATATCAGACAACGAATTACGGGCAGGTCACATCCCGCTGAAGCAGGACAAGACCTGCCCGAACCCCGAGAAACGACACTTGTGTTTGGCGCACGCCCCCGTGCGCCAAGGGTATACCCTGAAGCCGGGCGCTGATGCACGAGGGCGTGCACCAGCCACGGGCGAATTATCTATCATCCAAAATGGGTCAAGATCGGGGAAGTAGAACGAGGCGGCAGTAGAAGAAGGATGTTCACATGAAAGCAATTGTCTATTCCAACTACGGTCCACCCGATGTTCTTAGATATGAAGAAATCGATAAGCCGGACGCCGGGGACAATGAAGTCCTGATAAAAGTTCGCGCGGCTTCCGTCAATCCATTGGACTGGCACTTCATGAGAGGCACGCCGTACTTCCTTCGCCTAATGACCGGGCTGCGCAAACCAAAGAACAAGCGATTGGGCGTTGATGTGGCCGGTCAGGTCGAGGCGGTTGGCAGCAGCGTAACGCAGTTCAAACCGGGCGACGAGGTGTTCGGTTCCTGCCGTGGGGCCTTTGCGGAGTATGTGTGTACCTCCGAGCGAGCCTTGGTCGTGAAGCCTGATAATATGACGTTTGAGCAAGCCGCTTCGGTACCTGTGGCGGCAGTCACGGCCTTGCAGGGCCTTCGCGACAAGGGACAGATACGGCCGGGCCGGAAGGTTCTGATTAACGGTGCGGCGGGAGGCGTGGGCACATTCGCGGTGCAGATCGCCAAGTCGTTCGGCGCAGAGGTGACCGGCGTGTGCAGTACGAGGAGTGTGGCAATGGTCCGATCAATCGGCGCAGATCTGGTCATTGATTACACTCAAGAGGATTTCACCAAGAGTAAGCAGCGTTACGACCTAATTCTCGACGCCATCGGCAACCACTCGCTGTCAGCAATTAGGCGCGTCCTGAATCCCAGGGGGATATACGTCGGGGTCGGAGGACCGACCGGTAAGTGGAAGATGGGTTTGACTGGTTTAATCAAAGCGCTTGTGTTGTCGTGGTTCGTGAGCCAGAACTTCGTCACGCTTATTGCGAGACTGAATAAAGAGGATCTGACCATCTTGCGCGATCTCATGAAGGCCGGAAAGGTAACGCCGATCATCGACAGGCGTTACCGGTTGAGTGAGGTCCCTGAGGCTATCCGCTATCTGGAAGAAGGGCACGCCCGAGGAAAAGTGATAATAACTGTGGAACATGCGAACAAGATCGAATAAACCGGGAGGAATACTGTGCTTGGCCCGCCGTGGCGGGTCCACATCAGTCCTAGAGTGAACGGACCCGGCCGATGTGGGCATTTGCTATTGCATCGGTGTATGAACATAGTATCATGCAATTGTACCGTAACAACAGGTAACGAGCCATGGACCTTCGTGAACAAATGGATAAGATTTATCGGGATATTTCGCTGGAGAAAATCCCATGGAATCTTAGCGAGCCGCCCCGGCTCCTGATTGAGGCGGTCGAAAGCGGCACAATCAAGCCCTGCCGGGCGGTGGACTTGGGATGCGGCGCCGGCAATTATTCCGTCTGGCTGGCCCAACGGGGTTTCGACATCACCGGCATCGACATCAGCCCGCAGGCCATCGCGCATGCGAACGAGTTGGCCGCCGGCAAAGGCGTGTCGTGCCGCTTTGTCGCGGCCGATCTTCTCGGTGATCTGAGGGAGTATCACGGGTCTTTCGACCTGGCCTACGATTGGGAAGTTCTGCACCATATCTTCCCCGAGGATCGGCCTCGCTACATCAAGAACGTCCACGATCTGCTGCGGCCGGAGGGCGCCTATCTGACTCTTTGTTTCAGTGAGAAGGACCCCTCCTTCGGCGGCCGGGATAAGTTCCGCACCACCAATCTGGGCACGACCCTATATTTCTCATCGGAAGAGGAACTAAGGGGATTATTCGATCCCTGGTTCGATATTCTCGACTTGAATACCGTGGAGA
>CAZPEV010000098.1:9519-11953 GCA_964585635.1 uncultured Ignavibacteriales bacterium | reverse complement strand
GGTGATCCGATGAGACCTGGTGGTGCTGAGGGCCATAAGGCCAAAATAGGTTGAATGGAAAGTGTTGTTGAAAACGTTGGTGCTGTCGCCCGCAAGATAGAGATCGGCAATGAGGCTGTGATTGAAGGTACATCGCGTGATAGTGTTTTGCGCTCCCGAGTCGATCGATATGCCGTAGGTTTGGGATGAGGTAATATCGGCACGATCGATAAGGTTCCGCCCGCCCGAAACGAAGATATTGGCATCAACCGCTCCCGCGACGTCGATACCTGACCAGGTGGTATAGTTGGCGGTCAGGCGCACAGTCCGGAAAGCCCAGGGGATTTCCACCCGGGCGCCGGCGTGGGGCCCGAGGTAGGCGATGCGGTCATCGACTAATCCGTCAGACGAGATGATCACGGAATCTTCATAGATACCGGGCTGGACTTTGACGGTATCGCCGGGTAGGAGGAGGGAATCGCCATTGTCGATTGTCTGCCAGGCTTGTTCGATCGTCCGGCCGGAGGCGCCGTCATCGCCATCGGGACGGACGAAATATACGTTATATTTTTCGACGGCGCCCATTTCCGGAGCGGATTGGCTGTAGGGATAGTCCAGGGGCAGGCCGGCGTTGATCTCGGCGGCCGTGTTGCGCAGGTCAAAACGCCCGGCGGCGGGATCGACAAAACGAGGCTGGGCGGATATTCCGCCGGCCGAATCATCACATTCGCCGTCATAATTTCCGCCCGCGTTGCCCCAGACGTTATTGTAGGCGCAGACGGTAGTGGCTCCGGCGCTAATGCCGTGGCTATTGTTGGCGATAATGTTGTTGAAAATCCGGATGCCGCCGGCATTTCCCCCATCACAGCCATCTCCAATATTGGCATAAATGGTATTTCCGTAAATCGTAGTGCCATGCGCGGCGTCTTCGTTTTTTATGCCGATGTCATCGACGGAGTAAATGATATTCCGGGACAGACGGTTGTTGCCGCTCCTTACCTTGATTCCGTTCTTGCCGACGTCGTGAATGCGACATTCCGCAATAGTACAATATTGGCCCTCGACCCTGATGCCGTCATCGTTGGAGTTGGTGATGGCGATTCCCTGAAGGACGATATTGCTACCGACGATGCGAACGGCCGGCTTTCCCGTCCAGCCCAGGTCCACGATTGCGGACGCTTTGCCCAACCGACGATAAATGATGGGTGACCCGGTGGCGCCTGAGAGGGTGATGGTAATGGTTGTGCTGCGGTTATAGGTTCCCGGCAGGATGTTGACGGTATCGCCCGGTTGGGTGATGCCCGCACTATCGCCGCGTTCAATAGAATGCCAGGCCAACGTCGGGCTGAGGCCGTTGTTGGCGTCGCTGCCGGAGGGGGATACGTAGTAATTCGTCGCCCCGATCCCGGTTGCCAGATAGGCCAAAATCGATAGAAATGCCAAGCCAATTTTACGCATGCATATCCCGTACTGGGCGAAGCCTTTCCCCATGTATCGGCAGGAATGCGGATATCATAAACCCTGGCGCAGGGTGATCTTCAATTATAACCAGTTGCCGGATAGGGCGATAACGGGGAATTGAGGGAATTCCGGACGGCCGCCTAGCGTACCTGAAACGTCATCGAACTGGAACGGCCATATTCGTCAACACACATGAGGTGATGGCTTCCCGGTTGCGGCGCATAGAAGACGCGGCTGTTGTCGTCGGCAGTGGAAAACAGCCGGCCGTCGAGGAACCAGAATATTCGGCGGGTATCGGCGGCTGCGGAAACCGCGAACAATATCTTCTGAAAATCCCGAGGCGCGCTGGGGCGGAGGACGTAGACGGCGTCTTCTTCCGGTGAGGTGATCACCGGGACCTCCCCGGCCAGCAGTCCTCGGCACCGGGGATTGTGCCTCGGGATAAGGCTGATGATCCCCCTGGCTCCCAACCAAGCCGCCGGACGGGGCGGCCAGTCTTCAATGATCTTTTCCGTCGTTCGTTTTCCGGCCGCACACCAGCGGCAGACTTGATACCCGGTTTGCGTATCGACCAAAACTCTCCGGTGCACGCGGCACTTTTCGGCGGGTGAAACGCCCGGTATATAATGCTCCATAATCGTTTCCGGGCAGGCCTCATCGGGGACACGACCGCTGGCGGTGCAGACCAGGCGCCGGTCGATGCCGGGCGGCATACGAAACCAGCGGTTATCGCCTCCGGCGCCGAGTTGCGCGAATATATCCAGCATAAGCGGAGCGGCTGTTTCCGCTCCGACAATAGCGACCGACCCCTCGGCCGAGAAATTCCCGGCCCAGACTCCGATGGTGTAGTCGGGATTGTATCCAATCGCCCAGGCATCCTTGCGCCCGTAGGAGGTGCCGGTTTTCCAGGCCACGCGCGGCATATCGGGGGTGAATTCCCAACTTGCCGGAAGATCGGGACGTTTCAATTCGGCCAAAAGCTCGGTGATCAAAT
>CAZPEV010000098.1:0-9509 GCA_964585635.1 uncultured Ignavibacteriales bacterium | reverse complement strand
GGAAAGTGCCGCCCCGCGCCAGAACGGCGTACAGGTTGGTTAATTCCAGCAAGGTTACTTCGCCGGATCCCAGAACCAGCGGCAGGCCGTACTCGAAATATTTCCTGTTAAGGGTGGTTATGCCTCCCCGATGAAGCAGATCGTAGAAATCCCGCAACCCAACTCGGGCGGTCAGGTTCACGGCCGGGACGTTGAGCGATTGAATCAGGGCCTCGCCTGCCGAAACCAAGCCGTGGTACTGGTTGTCATAATTGATGGGTGAGTATCCAGCAAAGTTGACCGGCAAATCCTCCACTTTGAGTGCCGGCGAAATCAGGCCGCGTTCAAATCCCAGAGCATAGATAAATGGTTTCAGGGCCGAGCCGGGGGAACGGGGCGCCAGGGCGCCGTTTATCTGCCCCTGATGGGCACCGTCGGAGAAGTCGGGCGATCCGACCATGGCTCTCAGTTCACCGGTGCAGTTGTCCAGAGCCACCACGGAGAGATTATTAATTCCCTTCTGGGTCAAGCCTTCCCGATAATTGCGGGCCAAACGTTCGCAGGTGCGCTGCAACGCATAATCGATCGTCGAGAAAATTTCCGAGCGGTTCGGGTTGACGGCCGCCACGCTCTGGCAGAAATGAGGGGCGGTGACGGCCGGGGCCACGCGTTGTAAGGGGAGTTCCTCCCTCAGAGCCTGGTCATAGTCATCCGGCGATATGAGGCCGCCGTCCTTCAAGCGGCGCAGCACCCGATTACGTTGTGCCAGGCAGGTCGTGGCATCGCGATCCGGACGAATTTGCGATGGGGACGAAGGAATGGCGGTCAGCAGCGCCGCCTCGGCCAGAGACAGACTGTCGGGAGTTTTGTCGAAATAGAGGTATGCCGCCGCCCCGACCCCCTCGATATTGCCGCCGTACGGGGCCAGATTGAAATAGCTTTCCAGCAGTTCCGCTTTAGAGTAGGACAACTCCAATTGCAGAGCCCGGAGAATCTCGATGATTTTATTGGGGACGGTGCGAGGTTTTGGTTCCATCATACGGGCGATCTGCATGGTGATGGTGGAACCGCCGCGCACGAATTTCCCGGCCTTGATGTTGTCGATGGCGGCCAGGGCCAACGAGACCGGATTGACCCCCGGATGATAATAAAACCATCGATCCTCGCAGGCGATCACGCTGTGAATGAGGCGCGGAGAAATTTGGCGGAGGGGAATTGGTTTGCGCCAGAAACGGTCCCGGGACGTGAAGCAGTTGAGCAAGCACCCGTCGCGGCTATAAACGAAGGTGGACGACGGCCGCCGGAGTTTGTCCTTCGGCAGGGGGAAGATGAACCAATTGAAGGCGCCCGCCACCCCTATGGTCAGGGCGGCGTAGAGCCAGAAGCGCCGGGCGAACTTCCCCCCCAACCGAGACCGAGATATGGTGTGCCGCCGGAACAACCGAGCTTACTCCCCTTATTGTTCGACCGTCACCGCACCGGACGAGGCGCTGCCGGCGATAAGCGGGTTGTACATGCATTCCGCGGCGACGGGGGGTATCTTGAACGTGCCGGCGCATATGACCCGCAGGCTGTAATAAAATTTCAGCGGATGTTGCGGCGTCAATCGCGTAAACAGCAACAGACGATCATCGCGAATATCCTGGTAATCGACGGCCGGACCCTGCCTGGGTATCCACGACAACCGCGCGCTGGTCTTTAAACGGGGGTTCTCGATTTCAAATGCCGCCGGGAGCAGATCGTTAACGACCACGTTGTCTAACGTCTTGTCCAGCGCTTCGACGGTGATCACTCCGACCATCCGGGCGCCGAGTTTCACCTTGGCCAAATCGACCGGCGCGCCGTCCTCGTTAAGGTATTCCCGCCTGACTTTGATGCCACGGTCGTATTCCGGGGCGGCCGCGGTGGCGGAGATGCCGCCGGCCTGCCAGTAGTAATAACAAGGACCGTCGCCCGATGTCAGCGACAGCTGGACTTTGCGGTTGCCCAGATCGGTGCGGGTCAATTTGAAGCCGGTCGAGTCGATGCGGTAACTCTTATCCCGCTCGATGACAATCGTACCCGTATAGCCGGCGGTGGGATGGCTCTTGAAGTATTTGCCCAGGGCCATCAGGGCGAAGGCGTTATCCTGGGTCGTATACCAGTGGCCGACGCGGGACTCCTCCATCAGAGAGGCCGCCAGTACCGGGGCCGAAGGATGATTGGGCATGATCTCCAGCAGAATATCCAAAAGGATGGCGTTGGTTCGGACGCCGGAGCTGAAATTGCCGCCGGTTTCCGGTTCAAAAAGGTCGGGTTGAATATTGACCGGAATCAGCTTGACGGCCAGATCGGTGTTCCCGGCCAGCGCCAGCGCCCCGGCCAATTGGTGCCGCGAATATGATTCCATTCCGGAGGGGTCGAGGTTTTTCAGGTAGGTGATCACGCGCTGAGAAAGTTTACCGGCCTTGGCCAGCACATAGGCGGCATAGACGCGATGCACATCGGTCAGATCGCGCACCTTCTTTCCCTGGGCTATGTCATTGAGATGATCCTGGATATCCTCCATCAATTTCTTATCCACGTAATATCCCGCGCGGGCGGCCTCGATCAGAAAATGTGAGGCATAGATGGTGGCCCAATTATTGCCGGTGGTGGCACCGGGCCAGAAGGCGAATGATTTATCCGGCAGGATCATGCCGGCCAGCCGTACGATTCCTTCCTGGATGAAGTAATCCGGTCCCTGGCCGCCGAAGAGCGACGGATCCACCACCTTGACCAAATCATTGAAATAGAGCATGGGGAAAAGCCGGGAGGTGGTTTGTTCGACACAACCGTAGGGGTACGACAGCAGGTACTGAATATTCCGCGCCAATGATGTCGCCGGCAGCGTGGACGTTCGGAGAACGTACTGGTCGGTCGTGGCCAGCCAGTCGCCGGGGAAGGTGAAGTCCGCGGGGGCATCCCTGGTTACGACGCCGGCGCCGTATTGTGTCGTCAACGGCTGGGCCGCGCGGTTGGCCATCTCCAACGAAAGTGTTGCCGTTTCCCCGTCGGCTTTGGCGCCCAAGGTAAACGATACCTTTCCGGGGGCCTGTTTGGCCTTCATTTTGAAGATGGCCGTCCCCTCCCGGTTATTGTCCAGCCGCACCGTGGCGGTGGTCGGGGATATCGGCTCGATCGGACCGTCGGCGGTCACGGTGACGGTGATGTCGGCCGGGGCGCCGGTGTTGTTGAAGAGCGTCACCAGGCCGTCGAAGACATCGTTGGGACTGATGAAGCGGGGGAAGCTTTCCTGGATCACGATTTTGTCCCGCACGATCATCTCTTTGGCCGATGATCCAAAGCGGTCATTTTGGGCCGCCACCGCCATGATGATTACTTTGCCGTTGAATTCCGGCAGATCAAACGAAGCGGCGGCTTTGCCGGCGGCATCGGTCTTCACGATTCCGGACCAGAGGGCGACCGATTTGACGCGCCGAGCGGTGATCGGATTGACATGCCGTCGGCGCGCGCCGGCAAACATTCGGTCGCCGGGGCCGAGATGGCTGGGGGATTGGGCAACCCGCGGATAGAGGAACGAGTACAGGTCGTACGATTTCAAGCCGGGCTGCTTCTTGCCGTAGAAAAATTCCATCGCGTCGGGGGTCTTGAAATCGGTCGATTGCAGAATCCCGGCGTCCACGACGGCGATGGTGACGTCCGACACGCGCGGCCGGTCGATCTGGATCTCGATGGCGATCTTGCTTTTCGGTTTGACTACCTCCGGGGCGCTGATGGACAGGCCCAGCCGTTTTTCCTCAACCGACAGTCGCAGGGGAACCAGCCCAAAGGCCCGCGCCGGCATGTTGGCTTCCAGGGAATCAGCCGGCCGGATCACGGTGGCGGTGATATAGGCGTTGGGGAAATACTCTTTCTTGATCGGGATTTCCAATTCGGCGGTATTGTCCTTCATATCGCGGGTGATGACGTCCAGAACCCGGGTGTTTTCCACCGTCACCAGCAATTTGCCGCCGAATGGCGCCTGTACCTGCAAAATCCCTTTTTCACCCGATTCGTACGCCGCCTTGTCCAGCGCCAATTCCAATCGATCGGGATTGGTCAAGGCCCAGGGGGCGTAACCCCAGCCGGAGGCATAAAAGTCAGCCGAGGTGGAATGGCCGCCGGCGGCGTCGCGCGCGATGATTTCATAACTTCCATAATCAGTCGGTGTAAATGAAACCCGCCCGCCATCCACTCCCAGAGGTACCACCGCGGAATCCACCAGCAAGGTTTTGCGCTCCGACACATAGCGGTAAAGGCCGGTTTTATCCATTTTCAGGACGGTGTTATACACCACCCGGTAGAATTGGACGTCGCACGTGGGCAAGCTGACCGGCTTGCCGTCGATACCGACCGCGATCAGGGCGGCCTCGACTGGCTCGCCCGGCTTAGCATAGCCATTTAGGTTGAGTTTCAGGCCGACGTAGCGCTCGTAGGGGTGGATAGCTATTTCCGTATAGTCGCTGACGCCGCGTCCGCCCTGTTCGGAGACGGTGGCCGACAGCAAGCCCTTCAGTGAGGAAGGCGCCAGAAGCTTTTCGGGAATCAGGTACTCGTAGGTGTGTCCGCCGGTTTCGTCCAGCGCCGTATCGGGCAGGTCAATTTCCATCGTGGTAAACGCCATCTCGGTATTGGCAAAGCGGTATTGTGACCAGCCGGGCGGCGCGAAGGTGTTGGCCTCAATCGTGAGATGGCCGGACAGTTGATGTCCGGCGGCGGGCGGGCCAAATAGGAATCTGGCGTCCACCCCGGCGGTCACCCGCTCGCCAGCGCGATAGGTCGATGTCGGCGTAGTGAGAGTAACCTTGATGCGATCGGGCATGAATTCTTCCACCAGAAACTCGATCCGCCCGATTTGCATATCCTCGCCGATGACGGCCGCCACGCTGTACTTGCCGGTGGCGGCATAATCGGGGACGGGAAAGTCCAGCGCCGCCATCGCCGAACCCTCGGTCGTCTGGCGAAAGCTGGTGAATTTTCGTCCCTGGTTGTCGAAGATGGTCAGGAAATAGGGGAAGCTGGGGGGGAGTGACGCTCCCAGACCGCGTACCGCGGAGACGATATGGACGGTATCGCCCGGTCGATAGACGCCTCGATCGGTATAGATAAAGGCTTCGTATCCCGACGACAGGTAGGGTCGCCCCGCCACGTCGAAATCGCTGATCGGCAGCAGGGTTTCGTCCAATCGCAGGTACGACAGGTCGCCATCAAGGGCGGCCGTGACGACAAACGGCTCAAAGCCGGCCAGCTTGTCCTTGATGTCGTCGAAGACGGCCAGGCCGCGGAAATCGGTCTTTCCTTCCACCAGAACCTGATTATTCCTGCTTATGAGGGTAACGTTGACTCCGGACAACGGCGTTGCAGCGCCGAGCGAATTGGCCCAGACCATAAGGTATTCGCCGGAGAAGCGGGCCGACAGGCCGATGTCCGTTATCATGGCATAGCGGCTGTCGGAGGTCCAGCGCTGGTCCTTGTTCCATACCGACACCTTGAATATCCCGCGAGCGGCCGTGCCGGCAATCCCTTTGACGTCAATGGTGGTGGCCAACGGCTCGTTGAGACGGGAATCCAGGTCCATTTCCTTAATAAAAAGCGACCGGCCCAACAGGCCTGACCGTGATTCCCAGTCGTATGCATTGCCATAGCCGGACGTCAGAAAATAGACCAAGTTATTGGCGAACACCTGCTCGACCTCAACGTCCACCTTCTCGATATTGGTGGTTCGGCATTCGATTAACCCGTTTCCCTGCCGAGGAAGGAACATGGCCCGCGAGGTAAAAGCGATGGAGGGAAGAAGGTCGGCGATCTTGGTTGAAAAATCCCGTTCCAGAATACTGCCGCCGGTTGAGGGCAGTCCGGCGGCGATGGAGACGGTGTAGGTCTCAGCGGGGCGGAAATTCCCCCGCAGCAGCAGGCCGCTGTAATTCTGCTCCACGATGAAATCGGTCTTCGGGTCAATCGAAATATACGATTTGGCTTCTTCAATCACCGGCCGGCCGGATATTTCGACAATGATCGTGCCCTCGTCGCCTTCGCGGCTGGTGACCTCATTGATCACCAACGGTTGTCTTGGCTGAATGTCCGCGGAGGTGGTCGCCGACTCCAGCAGGCCCAGACCACAGTTTTGACACCCCAACCCAGCCGCCAGTATCATGGAATAGGATTGCAGGGAGTTGCTTTGAAGAATCGGCTCCGTGACCAGGTCAAAATCAGTGGCATAGATCGGCTGTTTGCCCAAGTCCGAAGCGGCCGGAGCCGGCAGAACGGCCTGCGCTTGACCCGCCGGCCAAACGGAAAAATAGAGCGATGATTTGGCCGCGCCCCGGTCTCCTTCAATGGTCAGGTTGTTCTGAAGCTCCTCCAGGCTGACCTTATAATTCAGTCGTAGACGGCAGTAGAGGCGCATCGAACCCCTGGCGGACGGATCGGCGTCGGGGTAGCAGCGCCAATCGATTACCCTAAGAAGCGGCGTCTCGAAGTGATAGATTTCCTTGCTGGCGATCTTGAATCCTGAAATCCAGGTCTTGTCCGATTCCACCCGAACGACATACCTGGTAGCCGGAAGCAATTCGGCATCGGGGAAAAACCGCAAGACGTCCGTTTCCACCCAGCGTGCCATGCCGCGGATAGCCGGCATGAATACCAGCGGAGGGTCCAGGACAGGCTTGTCGATGCTATCCTTGGGGACCATGTCCTTGGAGAACCTGATCGTGAAGTTGGTCCTGAGATTCACGTTTCCGGCCGGGTCAAATGAGATGACCCGGATTTCGTTATCCGGAACGCTGGTTGAAAGTCCCGCAAAAACGGTAATTAAAAGGCCAATGGACAGCAGACTGATGATGACAAATCGAAATGGGTGTGAAACCAACTGCGCCCGCAACGCCTGGAATCGTTTAGGCATTCCTGCCTCCCGTGTTACTAAATATCAAAGATCCCTTGCTGGAATCCGGATGCCTGCCGCAGCCGGATGGCTTCGTCTCCCGCCGTTTCACCAGAGCCGGTATGAAACGATTGCACCGGTGATGTTACTTTAAGAATGCAATGGAATAGCATATCCTTTCCAAGATGGATACGCAAGCCGATTCTCATCAGAATTTTGATTTTCTTTGGAGAGACTGAGGCGATCCGGGGCCAAGCGGATGCGGTTACCTTCTCCCTCCCGACCAGTCCCGCCGCGGCCTCGATTGCGAGGCAGTCCGTTGCCCCAAAGAGGATTGGCTAGTAGTCGATTCGTCGCGGTGACGAGCAGATCACCGGCATCATGAAGGAAGTCGAGGCCGGTCGGGAGGCGGCGGAGAAGTCCCGGAATCGACTTGGCTGCTCGTCGACTTGCAGCCGGCCAAAGGTCCTGCATACGGCCAGCCGTCTCTGCTCAGGCACTACTGTTTGTGGCATGATTACGAGCACCATATCAAGGGCGTGATCGATCCGGGTCTCGGGGTTAAATGGATAGGGGATTCTGAAATAGTTGGCGGCTATCGCTGCTGCTCCAGGACCGGCTTTCGGCTCGCCGATGGTGCCCAATACGTCAAATATCAGAAGTACGGCACCCGCCGGAACGATGTAACTATAGATTATGCCGGCCGGCCCATTATCCTGCCTGTTGGCGGCCTGGAAGTCGTTGTTAAGAAGCGACTTGCCATACGATAAGGTGCCGCAGGTCGACCAAGTCACGGGGCAAGGGGTCAGCGGGGGATGTGCCCCGTTGGGCGATTGCTTCTTCGTCTTCTGGGGGGTTCCGATGAATGCGCGAGACCGACCCGGATAGAATCGGTCTCGCCGAGCCCCGTGGCCTCCCCCTAAGAAAATCCTATCGCTCCCGGCCGTATAGATCCCCGTTGAACCAGTACTCGTTCCAGTAAGTCTCGCCGTTCTCGACGTGGACTCGATATTCTACCGTCGTGGTACTGCCATTGTTGTAGGTAATAGTGATTACCCCTTGCTCGCGGCTGCCGCGCGCCGCCCATCGCCCCTGGCTTTGGCTCTGGTTGGCCTGGCCCCAGGCGAGGTCTTGATTGCCCATTTGATCGGACGACGAGCCGGAGTAACTGGCCTCATAATTCTCGTAATAGCCGCCATCGGGAGCCAAGGTCACTTTCGTTTGGGTGTTTTTGGTCATGGTTACCCAGGTACCGGCAAAGGCTTGCATCAAATCCGACGTTTGGGGCGGGCTGTATTCCATCCCCGAAGCGACGGCATCGGCGGCCCGGGCGATCTCGCCCGTATATTTGTCGGGCGTGGTGACGGCCAGGATGTAGGCCCCGCCGCCATGGGGGGAAATCGTCCCGATGCCGCACGCCTTTACTTGCTGGCCGTTGAATATACCAGCATAGTCGCCGGCGACGGCGTTATTGCCGATCTGTTGGAGGCCGCCGGTCAAGGAGAGTTGCGTGCCGGCTTCGTTGATGCCGCTTTGCATCTGGGCCTGGACGGTTTGAAAGTCGGTCATCTGGTGAGGGAAGATCAGGATCATCCCGACGATGGCATCATGTCCCAGGATGATTCCTTGCGCCGTCTTCTGCGACTTCCATCCGGCTGGCGGATGGACGGCGAATCCCCAGGCGGCATCACCGATAGACTCCGTCGACAATCCGGGTGCGCCGGAGGGGACTTCGGCCGACTGTTGCCGGCCGGCCGGCAGAGTGCGCCCCGGCGAAAGCGGTGACGGCGATGATGATTTCCCTCCGCCGCTCCGGGAGAAGATCATTTGCTGCGTCCGCGAGTAATCCGGCGCGTTATCGGCCCCCGGTTCGATCAGATTGAGCGTCAGTTTACCATTCTCCTGATACGCTTCGAAATAATATCCGCCCTGATCATTGTAGCAACTCCCGACCGCGGCCTCTTCCTGCATCATTCCTTCCACTTTCATCTGCAGGCCGTCTGGACCGGCCAGAGAGCCGGTGACGCTGCCGTTACCCTCTTCCTTGAGGATCAGGGTCACGGTTGTTCCCTGATCATCATAAGAATAGGTGCCCGAAAGGCCCTTGGACGGAAGCGGCGTAGACGGGGAGGGGGGGCGTGACCGTTCCTGGGTCGTCGGAGCAGGCGCTCGTCCCGACTTGGTGGCGCCGGGCGGGAGCGAGTTTTCCGATCCCGCGGTGATGGTAAACGGCACCGACGCGGCCAGCGTGCCGTCAATCATGAAATCCAGACGATAGTTGCCCGTCGGCCAGCCGCTGTTGGGCCGAGAGATGGAAAAATGGGCCCGCACCTGTCCCCCTTGATCGACATGAACCACCGCCGAATCGATCACATAGTTGGGAGTTTCGATGGCGTCGACCGCCACCCAGGTTCCGGTCAGTACCGTGCCGGCGGCGACTCCGTCAAGGACCGCGACCGCATGAATCGCCGGCGTCTGCGCCGTGAAGGCATCCGTGATGCCGGTGGGGATGGTCCCCGGTTCATTGATGCCTCGGCAGGTGGTAATCGAGACGATTCTCGGCGCGGATACCGCCGAGGCCACCCCGAAGATTGCCCAAACGGCCGCGAACATGATACTATGCTTGCGT
>CAZPEV010000097.1:0-11971 GCA_964585635.1 uncultured Ignavibacteriales bacterium | reverse complement strand
CGATCCGCAATTGGCGGTCGGCGAAGAGTTTGACAAGCATCGCCTCGAGCAGGAAATCGTCAGGGCTGCCGATTGCCGCCACCGGCAGGGTGGCCAGGCGCGAGCTCAGATCGGGCAGCGCCATGCGCCAGCGATTGGGGGCGTCGCGGCCGGTGAGCAGCAAAGCCTTGCCTTGCTCTTTCTGCTGATTGAACAGGTCGAACAGGGCTGTCTCGTCGACGCCGCGGTCGGCGTCCTCGACCACGACGCCATGATCTTGGGCGATCTCCGGTATGCCGCCGACGCGCGAGGCAATCACCGGCAGACCGGCCGCCATCGCCTCGACCAGCACGATTCCGTACGGCTCCACCACCGCCGGATGAACCGACAGGTCGGCGCCAAAGACGACCCGGCGATGGTTGTCCAGCAAGCCGCAGAAGACGAAGCGGTCGGTCAGACGGCATTCCCGAATCTGCTTCATCAGCTCGTGCTGCAGCGGCCCCTCGCCAAGGAGCGCCCAGAACATATTCGGATGCTTGCCGATCAACGGCTGCACGGCCTTGATCAGATAGGTATGACCCTTCTGCTTCACGAAACGACCGGAGGTCAGGCAGACAAAGGCGTCGCTCGGCAGGTTGAAGCGCTGTCGCAGAAAACGGCGCGCCGTCTCGCCATCTTCCTGCCACGCGGTCTCATCGAGGCCGATCGGTATAGCGCTGAAACGCTCGCGCCCGATAAAGCCTGAAGATATGATCTGGTCCTGCAACCATTGCGACGGCACAATCAGATGATCGACAAACCGGGAAAACAGCAGCCGGTGCGACAGCGTTCTCTTGGCCAGGTTGACGCCCGGCGTCCAGACGATCCGATACTTTCGCGAGAAGCGGCGCGCCAGTCCGGCCAGGCGGATATCCTTGACCAGATTGCCGAGCACCAGGTCAATCGCCAGTTGACTCGTCAGGCCGGCGATTTGACCGATCGCCGTGGGATGGAAATCGCCGGAGATATCCAGGGGAATGATCGTACCCGCCTGGTGCGCCTCGATCCGCTTCAGAAAAAGTGAGCCGGTCCGGCCGGCGTACCAGACGGCGTGGCCGCGCCGTCTGAGGCCGGTGCCGCACAGCTCCATCCAATTCTCCAACCCGCCCCAGACGGCCGGATCGACGGAATTGAGAAACAGAATCTTGAGGTTATTCGCCATCGTGGTTCTTAAACTGCATCTGGTACAAACGGGCGTATAGCCCTCCCTGAGCCAGCAGCGATTCGTGCGTGCCCTGTTGCACGATGCGCCCCTTGTCCATCACCAGAATAGTATCGGCCGAGGTAATGGTCGACAAGCGGTGGGCGATCACCAGGGTCGTGCGGCCGGTCATCAGGCGGTTGATCGCCTCTTGAACCAGGATTTCCGATTCGGTATCCAGGGCCGAGGTCGCCTCGTCAAAGATCAGAATCTGCGGATTTTTCAGCAGCGCCCGGGCAATCGCCAGCCGCTGGCGCTGCCCGCCGGAGAGCATCACCCCCCGATTGCCGATGATCGTCTCGTAGCCTTGAGGCAGCTGGCCGATAAATTCATGGGCGTTGGCCATCGTGGCGGCGGCGATGATCTTTTCCTCAGGCAAATCCGCCGTACCGTAGGCAATATTGCTGCGCACCGTGTCGTTGAACAAGTATGTCTCCTGGGTCACGATCCCCATCAGAGTCCGCAGTTCCTTGGTGCTAACGGTGCGGATGTCGATACCGTCGATTTCGATCCGGCCTCCCCGGGGATCATAAAAGCGCGGCAGCAGGTCGAACAACGTCGACTTGCCGGCCCCGCTGGGGCCGACCAGCGCCAGAATTTGCCCGTTTTTGACCTCGAACGACACGTGATCGACGACGACGTCCCCGGTGTCGTAGGCAAAGACCATATCTTCATAGCGTATGGAAGTGGCGAACCCCGCCAGCGGCCGGGGATGCTCCGGCTCCAGCACCTTCGGCGCGGTTTCCAACACCTCAAAAATCCGGCCGGCGGCGGCCATCCCCTCCTGAATCTTGATATGGATATTGGACAGCGACTTAATCGGCTTGATCATCGAAAACATGGAAAAGCCGAAAAGAATAAAGTCATCGGCGCGAAGGGTCGATTCGGCCGACAAGATCCTGCTGCCGGCAAACCAGAGAATGAATATTCCCGCAATCGTGGCCAGCAGGTCGTTGATCTGCGTGGCCAGCATCCGCACCCGGGTCATTTTCAAGAGCGCCCGGAAATACCGCCCGGTGGCGGCCACAAATTTCCCGACCTCGAAGCGGTCCATGGCAAACGCCTTGACGATCCGGATGTTGGTCATCGTCTCCTCCAGTACCGAGTTGACGTCGGCCATCCGCTCCTGCGACCGGAAGGAGTATTTCTTCAGCTTGCGCCCGACCCGGTAGATGAAAAGCACCATGACCGGCAGAATCAACGCCGCCAGCAGGGTCAGCTTCCAACTGAGGATGATCAGGAAACCGGTGAAGATCAGTACGGCCAGGGTGTCGGCCACCAGATGATTGAATCCCAGGTCGATCGTTTCATTCAGGACGATGACGTCGTTGGTGACGCGCGACATCAGTTGCCCGGTTCGGGTCTGATGGAAATAGGCCAGCGACAGCTTCTGGTAATGCTCGAACAGGTTGTTGCGGATATCCCTGACAAATGATTGCTGAACAAAGGCCATGAAAAATCCCTGGATATACAGGAAGAGGTTCTTCAGAAGAGCTATGATCAGCCCCGCCCAACAGATTCGCACCAGCGTCGATTTCTTGTCCTTGCCGATGATAACCTGATCCACCTGGCGCTTGATCCAAACCTTGGCCTTGTCGGGCGCCGCCATAAGGGTCTTGAACAGGCCGGGATGCTGGTCGGCGACAGGCGCGACCTGCACCTGGGCGGCCATGGGCGCAGCCGACGGCAAACCGGGCATCGTATCGCTGACGTTAAATAACGTCGCCAGCAGCGGGCCGATCATCCATATAAACGCCGCCGACAGCAACGAAAATAACATCGCCGACAACGAAGCCACGACCAGGCGACCCCAGTACGGCTTGAACAGCCGGAGGCTCTTGGCGTACAGATTATCCACTGGACCGGAAGATAACATAATCAGAGGGCGGGGTCAACGATTGCCGCGAGGGACGATTTTCAGAGCGAGTCAATCCGAATGGCGGTCGGCGGGATGATCAGCTGAAACTTGGCCGGCGGGAGGGTGACGTTGTACCGCTGTTCCCGGACGAATCCCTTGACCCGGAAATCATAACGGTCGTTGCGGTAGAGAATACTCCGCGGCTGATAATAGGGGAACGACGAGCCGCGGGAATCATAGCTGATCGTAATCGAGTCACGGCAGGTGGCATCGACCAGCGTCTCGCTTTTCGGAAGGTGATATTTATCGCCGGTTAACTCGACCGTCCGCACAAATCGTCCCACGCTGTCCGTCAGCCGCCGCCCGGACTTGCTCCCCATATTTTCTAATGAGGCATCGTCGCGTCCGGAAAGCAACGACATCAGGTAGAACACCACCTCGCCGGGGCGGGCGCAATCGGCGCCCGATCGAAGCCGGTCGGCGCCGGCGGAGAAATACTCCTGCTCCCGCTCGAAATAGATGGTGGCGGTGTCGTCGGTGATTCGTCCCTTAAAAACCCCCCGGCCGAGATATCCCCGCCCGTAGAACCCGACCGAGTCGCCGGCGACGTATAATTCGCTGGTCACCGAATATTTATTCCCCTGATCATTGATGCGAACGTCAATCAGGTAGGCGGCCGAATGGAGTTGCTCGGCCCGGGCCTGCTGCACCTGTCGATAGGCGCTGACGGCGGCCTCGTCCAGCGGCGCGGTCGGCGCGCAGCCGATGACGGCGGTAATGACCAGTACGATCCCCGCCCAGCGCATGATCAAAGCTGTATTCCGGAAACCAGATACACGACCGCCCGAACAAACGGCCCCAGGATGATCCAGATCAGGGAGAATTTCAGCACGAAGCCGCTGAAGATCAAAGCCATGAGAATCATCGGTGAATAGCGGTCGATGGTATCCATCAGCGGACCGTACTGCTCCGGCAGCAGGTGGCGAAAAATATGCGAACCGTCGAGCGGAAAGATCGGCAAGAGATTAAAAAAGGCCAGCGAGGCGTTGATGGTGACCAGGTAAAACAAGAGATATCCGACCGCCTCGTATTGCGCCAGCATCCCCGTCCCATACACGATGCGGAAAAGGATTCCGGACAGCGTCGCCAGGCCGAGATTCGACAGCGGCCCGGCCGCGGAAATCCAGAAGTCGTCGCGGCGCGGGTGGCGCAGGTTGTAAGGATTGATCGGAACCGGCTTGGCCCAGCCGAATCGAAAATTCGACAAGAACATCATCAGCGTACCCATGATGTCAAGATGGGCCAGGGGGTTGAGCGTCAGCCGCCCCATGTCCTTGGCGGTAGGATCACCCAGGCGATTGGCGGCCCAGGCGTGGAAAAATTCATGCACCGTCAGGGAAAACAGGATGGCCGGGGCCGCCAGGAGTAATGACTGTAAATCGTATCCCATGGTATATCGCTCTCAACCTGCAATAGATATCACCCTTTCAGCGCAATGTCAAAACAAAACTGGCCTAGGCATAAACGCCGCGCAAAACCAGCACGTCGGTCACCCGCTTGACCGCCAGAATATACGACGCCAGCCGCAGCGAGCAGTGATACTGCCGGGCCACGGCTGCAACGTCGTTGAAGGCACGGACCATGTGCTCTTCAAGACGATTGTTGACGTCTGCTTCGCTCCAGAAGTATCCCAGCCGATCCTGCACCCATTCGAAATACGACACCGTCACGCCGCCGGCGTTGCAGAGAATGTCGGGAATCACGATGATGCCGTTCTGGTACATGATCCGGTCGCCGTCCGGGGTGGTGGGGCCGTTGGCTCCCTCGGCGACGATACGAGCCTTTATCGAGGCGGCGTTCTTGGCGGTGATGACATTTTCGAGCGCGGCCGGCACCAGGATATCACAGGGATAACCGAGAATCCTCTCCCGGCGGATGGCCCTGCCCTTGGGAAATCCGGTAATGGCGCCCTTATGCTTCCCGGCATGGGCGATCAGGGCCTCGATATCGAGACCCTCCTTATTTTCCACCGCCCCATAAACGTCGCTGACGGCCACGACTTTCACCCCCAGGCGGGTCAACGCCCGAGCCGTTATCGATCCGACGTTGCCGAACCCCTGCACCGCCGCCGTGCTGCCCGACAATTCCATCCCCTGCAGGCGAGCCGCCTCCCGGACACAGATGCCGACGCCGTTGCCGGTGGCGTCGTGCCGCCCCTGCGAGCCTCCCATAATTATCGGCTTGCCGGTCACGACCGACGAATTGTATTCCCGACTGTGCATGCAATAGGTGTCCATGATCCAGGCCATCGTCTGCTCGTTGGTGTTGACGTCGGGAGCGGGGATATCTTTCTCCGGACCGATGACGTCAACCAGGTCGGCCGCATAGCGGCGGGTGAGGTGCTCGACCTCGTGACGGGACAGCTTGGAGGGATCGCAGGTAATGCCCCCTTTGGCTCCGCCGAACGGTATCCCCGTGACGGCGCATTTCCAGGTCATCCAGGCGGCCAGCGCTTTCACCTCATCAAGGTTGACGCCGGGATGATACCTGATGCCTCCCTTGCCCGGTCCGCGGACAATCGAATGCTGCACCCGATACCCGGTGAACACCTGATATGACCCGTCATCCATCTTGATGGGCAGCTTGACGATGGTCACCTTGCGCGGTTCTTTGATGATCTCCAGCAGATTCGGATCAAGCTTGAGCCTGGCCGCCGCTTCATCGAGGTACTGCAGGACAAAATCATAAGTTGAGACCTGTATGGTTTCCGATTTCAGATTGGTCATGGCGATACCTCTCCATTGATGCTTTTTGGATTTCGTTCTGAACAAGGATACGGATCAGCGGCGCGAAACATAGGCCGAATCTTGGTCGAAGAAGCGCCACCGCCGGTCGGCCCCGCGCCGGACGCCGATCCGCTGCGACGTGCCGATCTCCGGCGCTCCCTGGCCGCGATCGATGAGATAGAGAACGGATCCGGTCAGGTCAAGGCCGTTTTGCCGACGCGTCAGGCCGAACGCCCGGCACAACTTGCCCGGACCGTCGGTCAGCTTCGTGCAGGCGGCCGGTGAATTGGCGGCCATTATCTCCCGGCCGGCGACCGGCTCCACCGCCCGGATCAGCACCGCCGCCGGAAACCGCCTTTGTTCTGTGACCACGTTGAGACAATGGTACATGCCATAGATGAAATAGATATAGCTAAAGCCGCCGCTGCCGTACATCACCCGGTTGCGCTCGGTGAGACCGACGGCGGCATGGCAGGCGGGATCGTCCTCCCCGATATACGCCTCGGCTTCGACGATATCCCCCGCCAATATCCCCCGAGGATGATGATAGACGATGGTCTTGCGAATCAAATCCCGGGCCACGTCCAGCGTGGGCCGAAGATAAAACGAGCGCGGAAGCCTGCCTTCGGACAGTCTCATGGTCTGCTATTCATCGACGTAGGGGAACAACTCATACGCCAGCGGCACGGCCGCATCAAAATCCAACGCCAGTTGCTCCGGCCGGTGCGCGTCCGAGCCGAGCGAGATCAGCGTGACACCGGCCGCCCGCGCCAGATTGATGATCTCCATGGCCGGGTAATATTCGGCCTGTCCATGTCGGATCGCCGACGTATTGATTTCATAGCCGACGTCATTGACACGCATCGTCTCAAAGAGCTTCTCGATCCGCCCGCGGTGGATCGTGTTGACCTCGTCGCCATAATGCGCCAGCCCAAACCGCCGGTAGAGGTCGATATGGGCCAGGCCGTCGAAGAGGCCCGATCCGGCACAACGATCGAGCAACGCGAAATAGCGGTCGGCCAATTGAGCCAGGGTCATCTTGGCAAACAGTTTCGGCGCTTCCTCTTGGCAACAGAGGCAGAGGTCGCCGATGGTATGTACAGCCCCCAGACGGAAATGCATCGGAAACCTGGCTTGAAGCCGCGCCAGAGATGGCTCGCATCCGGGGAAATAGCCGAATTCCATCCCGGCCCGAACCAAAAGGCCGATCCCGCCGAACTCGTCATGCACCCGGGCCACGTGGTCCAGGTACTGCTTCACGGTGTCATCCGACAGCCTCTCCGGCCTGCCGTCGATGACCATCACCCCTTCCCGATCGATTTGAGTCGGGTCGGCATCGTAATGGGTCGTGAAACAGATTTCGGACAATCCCAGGTCGTAGGCCGTGCGGCAATATTCCTCCAAAGATCCCTGGGCATCGATCGAATAATTGGGGTGGACGTGATAGTCCGCCACCGCCTCAGATTCCAGTCTCTTTATCATCAAACGAAATCACTCCCGTTCAAGAAGGGGTTGTCACGACGCTCCCGGCCGATCGTGGTGGTGGGACCATGGCCCGGATAGCAGATCGTGTCGTCGGGAAGCGTCAGCAGCTTTTCGGTGATTGAGTCTATCAGCCGCTGGTGGCTGCAACCGGGGAAATCGGAGCGGCCGACAGAACCGCAAAAGAGAGTGTCGCCGCAAAATAGCGTCCGACCGGATATATAACAGACCCCGCCGGGCGAATGGCCCGGGGTTCGCAGCACGGTGAAGGTCAGGTCGCCGAAAGATACGGTCTCGCCGTCATCCAGCAATCGCTCACATGGAGGGCAGGTCACCGGCAGCCCGATCTGGGCCGAAAAATTAGCCTCGGCGGAATTCAACAACTGCTCTTCTCCCTTACCCGCATATACGGGAATCCCCAGCTGGCCGACCACCTCCGCAACTGCCCCGATATGATCGCCATGCCCATGGGTCAAAAGGACGGCCCGCGGCGCAAAGCCTGACCGCCTGGTTTCTGCAATGATTCTCTCGGCCTCGTCCCCCGGATCGATGATCACCCCGGCCCCGCCGGAACGATCATAAACCAGATAGCAATTGGTGTCGATCATCCCGACAACCAGAGTTTTGACATGCATTTATCTTCCATCCACCCGTAAGAACCCGTTTTCGGCTCATAGCACACATCCGCGACAAGAGCCTGACCTGTCGGGGAATTTGAATATACTCAAAACCGGCATCCGATGGCAGAAAAATGGCGTCAGACTTTTTTGCATAATTTTAAGAACGGGGTTGACCTCGCCCAAGATACTCTTATATTATCATATTCGATAGAGGTGAGTGCGATGGATCGTGAAGCTCGTGAAATTGTAAGTAATTTGAAGGCAAGGCTTTCCAATATCGGGAGGTTTCTTTGACCTCGACCAACGTCGTGAAAAAATTAACAAGCTGGAGCAGCAGAGCGCCGCGCCGGGATTCTGGGACAATCAGGAAACCGCGCAAGCGGTGATGCGCGAAATCTCGACCAATAAAAAGTGGGTCGGGGATTACGAGAAACTGGAATCTGAACTCAATGATCTGATTGAGTTGGGTGAACTGACCGCCGACCACCCTGCGGAATTCGCCGAGGTACGCCAGGGGCTGGATGCCTTTGTCGGCGCGATAGATCGCTTTGAAATGACGACCTACCTTTCAGGCGTCGATGATGCTCGCAACGCCATCTTGACCATTCACCCGGGCGCCGGTGGGACCGAATCGCAGGACTGGGCCGACATGCTCTTTCGGATGTACAACCGCTGGGCCGAGCAGCAGGGCTTTGCGGTCAGCCTGATCGATTACCAGGCCGGCGACGAGGCCGGATTAAAATCCGCGACGATGATGATTCGAGGCGAGTACGTCTACGGATATCTCAAGTCCGAATCGGGCGTGCACCGTCTGGTGCGGATTTCCCCCTTCGATGCCAACAGTCGGCGCCATACCTCGTTCGCCTCGGTCTTCATCTCGCCCGAAATCGAAGACAGCATCGAAATCGATATCCGCGAGGAGGATTTGCGGATCGATACCTATCGGGCCTCCGGCGCCGGCGGCCAGCATGTGAACAAAACCTCCTCTGCCGTACGGATTACCCATCTCCCGACCGGTATCGTCGTCCAGTGCCAGACCGAGCGGAGCCAGCACAAGAATCGCGATTCGGCCATGCGCGTCCTGCGGTCGCGCCTGTATCAATTGGCGCTGGAAGCGCAGCAGAAAGAGATGCAAAAATACGAGCAGTCCAAGAAGAAGATCGAATGGGGCAGCCAAATTCGGAGTTATGTATTCCAGCCGTACACCCTGGTCAAAGATCACCGCACGGGGGCGCAAACCTCCGACATTCAGCGGGTCATGAACGGCGATCTGGCGCTGTTCATCAACGCTTATTTGACCCAGGGACAGGCGGTAGCCTAAGGTATAGACTAAGCGAACTGGAGAGTAGCGCATGGATATCCTGACCGCGATAAAAGACAAGGCCCGGGCCATGAAACGAACCGTGGTTCTGCCCGAGGGAAATGAAGAACGAACCGTCATCGCCGCCCGCCGCCTGGTGGACGACAAGATCGCCGGCGTGATTCTGTTGGGCAATGAAGCCGAAATCGGCGCCCTGGCCAAGAAGAATGGTCTTAAGACCGACCTCGTCACGATCGTCGACCCGGCCACGTCGTCCGAGCGCGACCGATACGTGGAGACGCTGTATGAAAGACGCAAAGGGAAAGGGATGACCCGCGAGCAGGCCGCGCTGGCCATGACATCGACCCTGTACTTCGGAGCCGCCATGGTCAAGGCCGGCAAAGCCGACGCCTCGGTGTCGGGCGCCGTCAATACCACGGGCAACGTCCTGCGCGCGGCGCTGCACGTGATCGGCCTGGCGCCGGGAATCTCCACCGTCTCGTCATCCTTCATGATGACGCTGCCCGATTTCATGGGTGAGAAGGATAGAATCTTCATGTTTGCCGACTGCGCCGTGATGCCGAATCCGGACCCCGGGCAGTTGGCGTCGATCGCGGCCTCGACCGCCGATACCATGAAAAAATTGATCGGCCAAACCCCCAAGATCGCCTTCTTGTCGTTCTCCACCAAAGGCTCCGCCGAGCATGAGGATGTCGACAAGGTGCGCCGGGCGCTGGCCATCTTCAAGGAAAACTACCCCGGCGTTGAGGCCGATGGCGAGCTGCAGCTTGACGCCGCCGTCATCCCCAAAGTCGGCGAAAAGAAAGCGCCCGGTTCATCGGTCGCCGGCCGCGCCAACGTACTGATCTTTCCCGACCTCGACGCCGGCAATATCGGCTATAAATTGGTGCAGCGGATGGCCGGCGCCACCGCCACCGGACCGATCATCCAGGGGCTGGCCTTGCCGGCCAACGACCTCTCGCGGGGCTGCTCGGCCGATGATATCGTCGACGTCTCCGCCATTGCCGTCTTGATGAAAGGATAAAGCATGAGTCTCAGTCAATTGGCCTTGGAAATCAAGGAATCACCGACGCTGGCGCTCAATGAAAAGGCCCGCGTTCTGAAAGAAAAAGGTGAAGCGGTTATCCATCTGGGCGCCGGCGAGCCGAAGAGCAAGGTCCCGTTCGACGCCATTCTCGGCAGCGCCGCCAGGCTGAACACGGCCGAAATCCGCTACACGCCGACCGAGGGTATTCCGGAATTGATTAAGGCGATCATCCGCTACACCGAGCAGCAGTACGGCAAAATAGTCGACCCCCAAAACGTCATCGTCGCCTCCGGCGCCAAGCAGGCCTTTTACAACTTGACGATGACCCTGCTCAATCCCCAGGACGAGGTGATCCTGTTGGCCCCGTACTGGGTCAGCTACCCCGAGATTGTCCGGATGCTCCATGGTAAACCGGTCGTCGTCGCTCCCGGCGAACGCTTCCTGCCCCGCCTGGACGACATCGTCCGGGCCGTCACCGCGAAAACCAAAGCGATTGTCGTCAACAGCCCCAACAATCCCTCGGGCGTGGTCTATCCCGAGGATCTGATCCGGGGCCTGGTTGAGTTATGCGAGAAAAAGGGCCTCTACCTCATTATGGATGACATCTATCATAAGCTCGTCTTCGATGGCAAGACGGCCCCCTCCTGCTACGCCTTTGCCAAGGATCATTCTGATTCCTCCCGCCTGATCGTCATCAACGGCGTCTCCAAGATGTACGCCATGACCGGCTTCCGCATCGGCTGGGTCGTGGCCAACACCCAAATCGTCAAGACCTGCATCAATGTCGCCGCCCAGAACACCTCTTGTCCTTCGGTCGTGCAGCAGGCCGCCGCGGTCGGGGCGCTCAACGGTGATCAGAGCGGCGTCGACGCCCTCCGCCTGACGCTGGAAAACAACCGCAACGTGATGATGAGCGAACTGAACGCCATTGCCGGCGTCAAGACCACCAAACCGGACGGCACCTTCTACTGCCTGCCCGATTTCAGCGCCTACGACAAAGATTCCGGCCGACTATCGAAATTCTTGCTGGAGAAAGCCCTGGTGGTGACCGTGCCGGGAGTCGAGTTCGGCATGGAAGGACATCTGCGGCTGAGCTACTGCGGAACGATCAAGGAAATCAAGGAAGGCGTCGCCCGGATCAAATGGGCGCTGGACCCAAAATCCCCCAATGAGATTTTTATCGGCGACCGCAAAACGAAACGAGACTGGTAATGGGCAATAATCTGCTGAACCTACAGACTCCGGCCCAAAAAGAGGCGGAGGCGGTCAAGAGCGCCTACGGCCTGGAAAACCTGGGCCTTTCCAACCTGAGCACCGTGTATTGGAATCTGCCGCCGGAAGCCCTCTGTGAAGAAGCCCTCTTCCGCGGCGAGGGACGCCTGACCTCCCAGGGAGCGCTGGCGGTCGACACCGGCAAGCATACCGCCCCATCGGCCAACGATAAGTTTGTCGTCAAGGAAAGCTCCACGGAAGTCCACATCTGGTGGGGCGAGCATAACCGTCCCTTCAGCGAAAACAAATTTAGCCTGGTTTTCCAGCGGATGTTGGGATATCTGCAAGGGCGAAATTTGTTCGTTCAGGATTGCCTCGTCGGCGCCGACCCCAATTATCGCTGGCCGGTGCGAGTCGTTACCGAACTGGCCTGGCACAGCCTGTTT
>CAZPEV010000096.1:2083-12169 GCA_964585635.1 uncultured Ignavibacteriales bacterium | reverse complement strand
AACGATCGTCTCCGCCACCTGCGCGGTGTAGACCGAGTCGGACTGGATCTCGAAATAGAAGCCCTTAATAAACAGCCCGGCGATAAACAGATAGGAAAGAAGCTTCTTTCCCTTTCCTTTATTCTCGATTTCACCGGCCAGCTTTATTTTGGCCCCCTCGGCAGTAGCATACTCCCCCTTCGGTCCGAGATCGACAAAAGCAACCTTAATATACCCCGGCTTGCCGCCGCCGCCTGCCTTCTTGACCTCTACCACCTTGGCGTTTCCCTGCGCTCCGGCTTCAACAATCGTCTTCCCGCCGATCACCACCGGCTCGGCCAAGGTAAACAAGACCGGCACATCCTTGTTCAGCGCGCCCGATGAAATCTTTGTCGTCGTCGTGAACCTGGCCTTCACTTCCGTCCCCTTGGTCAGCCCGATGGTCGCCGCCTGGACCGAAACCACGCCCATAATGGTCAACAGCGCAATGTATGTAAGAATCGCGATCGGCCTATACCGCACTCCCGTCAATAGCGTCATGATCTGCTCCTTGTCTCTATCGGCGTTTATGCCGCTACTTCAGTTCGGGAATCTGTTCGCGAAGGCTCGGATTAAAGGTGATGGTAACCCTCTGTCGAGCATTCTCGAACGTGATATCCCCTTCCATTTTGAATATCGAAAACTTCCCCTTAAAGCTCACTCTGTCGCTGGCCTTATTTCCCCAATCCTCCGGCTGCCCGAGCGTATCCAATGCAATCGAGATCCAATCGCCCGCCTTCCACTGGATTGTCCGTTCCTTGGGTCCCGGATAAAATTGATCCTGCAGCGACCAGGTCGGGCTCTGCCCTTTAGGCGTGACTTCGATATGCAGGTGTCCCTCGCCCGGGACCGATTCGATTCGGTACGTAAACCGGCGCGGCGCGTTCCACTTGTCCGCCTCTTTGAGATAATTGTCGATCATGGTGATGCTTTGCTTGTCGGCCGTCTGGTCAAGACTGGCGCGCAGCGCCCGTAATCGGGTGACGGCCGTGTCCAGCCTGAAGTCGGGAGAGGGGTTGCTGTTGATACTGCTGATCAGCGTGTCCAGTTGCGTGGCCGCCTTGGCCGCCACCGCCGTCTGAACCTTGATCACCTTGCGTTGGGAGAAAGCATCCCCCAGCTTGATTTCTTCTTTGCTCAAATCGTTCGCATGAAGGCTGCGGTCAGTCTGCACCTGCTGCTGGATCGTCTGCCAGATAGAGGTATCGGAGGGATTGGCCACCCCTTTGGTGAATAATCCCCAGTAGACCAAGGCGCGGCCGCTGCGCACGAACAGAATCGAGGTTTCATTATTCCCCTTGTGGTACGCCTCAAGGGCCGCCACCAAGCGTGTGTGCTCGTCGCCGAGAATGACCGAGCTGTCGCTGGGCATGCGTTGAGGCCAGAGGCTGGTTTCGGCCACGATCGCGGCAAAACGGTCGATGAGGCGATTGAGGTCCGTGGTCGCTCCTTGCAGATTGACTCCCGCATACCATTCCCGAATGTGACGGGACGGTGTCTGGAATTTGTCAAAGAGCAGGCGAACCGTCATTGATCGCTCGTAAGCGCTGTACTCGGAGGTAATCTTGCCGAGATCGCTTTCGCTGGCGCTATAGGCGTTGCCGCCGTATTGTCCCAGAATGCTTTGCTCGACCCGGGCCGGCTGGGGATATAGGAACTTGAAATGGAACAGGTACGGAAGCGATATAAGAACTATCCAGATGATGCTTAACACGGCGGCAAATCGGGCCACCTTGCGGAAAGCCGAAATGCGGCGATTGCGCATGATCGACTTAAGCAGCCAGTAGAACGGTTCCGGTGTGCCGGTCGGCTTCATCTTGGGCGGCGGGGCATAGATCGACCGCCCGATATCGGCCCCGATCTTTTCCGGTTTCTGGCCGGTCGCCGAGATGAAGAAGATTTGGAAATCGAGCGTTCGCCCCACCACCACCCGCAAGAAATCCCTGACCTTGACCAGTACGTTGCGGACCGATGCCGCCCAGGATGGATTGCCGGCCAGACGCGGGCCGGTCAAAACCTTCTCCAAGAACATCTCAAAGTCCTCGGAGAAGACATACTCGTCTTCGGGATTGACCAGCGTTACCTGCTGCTCGTCGCCGGAAAAGCCGTCCAGCACGTCGGCCTTGGTTACAACCAGAGCAACCGGTATCGGCAATCGGGAATGGAGGGGCGCCAATTGCTCCAGCATGTTGACAAACGACGCCGAGTGGGCTTGGCTTTCGAGTTCCGCTCCCAGAATTTTCGGATCCATGAAAAAGAGGATACCGTCGCATCCCGACATGAAGTCGATGACCTTGTCCGCCAGAGCATCCCGCCCGGAAATCGCCACCGCGCGGCCGCTGTAATCATAGGTGACGACGGCCAGCTTCTTCTTGCGGTCGATGATGGCGTTGAACTGAAGGAGCTTATCGGAGGTGGTCGGATCGGGAAATTTCTTCTCTCCGCGGAGGTCCACCATGGTGCCGGAGCCAGTGGCCGTACCCAACCCCCAAAGCTGACGATAATTGGTCAGAAACTCACCGGCAGTGGCGTTATCGGTGACCGAAATTCCCAGCTTCTTGGAAATCTTGCATTCTTCGTTCAGGACGGTAAAATAGACGGTTTTGCCGGCATTGGTGTGACCGTAGACGCCGATGCGAATCCCGGGCGGCCAATCAAAGCCGCCCCCCTCTTTTTGCCCGGCGCCGCGATACTTGCCGGCCGCCTTGGCCCCTTTCATGAATATCTTGAAGATCCCGCTTAGTTTCATGTCGTCATCATCCGCCTTCGAATTCAAACCCGGCCGCGCTAGCGTCCGGACCCGCTTTGAAAGGTGGCCGCCTTTTGCTGAAATTCTTCGAGCTTATGTCCAGCGTAGTCTTTCCAGGTCAATGGCACATACACGGCCATAAAAATCCAGAACAGGATCAGTATCGTATAGACCAGATACGCCATCGGCCGCTGGGTCAGAACCAGGCGGAAGTATCGGCCGCTGGCAAACGCCCCGCAGAGCTTTCCCCACGCCTGTCCGAGCGCCTGCTTGAACCGCGCCCAGCGGCTGGTCTTTCGCAGGTAGTGCCACTCCTTCAGGTAGAACTCGTGTAATTTGCTCTTCCGGGCCAGCTTGCCGAAGACGCCCACCCCCTGCAGATGGAATTCCAGGCTTCCGCGATCAGCCAGGAGCGTCTCGCCGAGCACCATCCGCCGGCGCATCAGCTCCATGAATTTCATCGCATCGCTGAGGGCGCCGAAATCCTCCGGACTCAGGCTGGCCGCCTGCACACTGGCGCCGAAACGGTTGACATAGCGGCAGATTTCCTTGAGAAGGAACAGGTTGAGTCGGTAGTTGTTGTTGAGGCTGCCGTCCTTGAACAGCAACGGCACCAACGAACCCTCGAAATAAGAAATGTCCCGCTTGGTGGGCCGCAGGTCCCGGCAGTAGAGGTACGATTTGTTCGACTTGCCGTCGATATCCGCCTCCGATTCGAAATAGGTGATCAGTACCTGGATCACCAACTGTCGAAGGTCGGACGCGTTCAAAGGAGTTTTCTTAATCCACTCCAGAAAGAACTGATCGACGCCGATGGCTTTGTCGCGATCCTCGCGCATGGCCTGAAACACGGCATAGATGCCGTTGTATGTTTGCAGGAAGGCTTCCGTGTCGAAATCGGCGGCGCGATTTTCAAAGGCGTCGATATACTTAAACAGGTCCTCGATATAAGTCTTAATGTCCACGGCTCACACGCTTCTATGGCTACATGGTGTATACCAGCAAATCGCTCTTCCCGAGATTGCCAAACTTGGTGCCGTCCGGTGCCCGGCGGAAGATCAAGGTCATTTGCCGCACGGCGGCCGTCTCCAGCATATCCCGCGGGTGCAGAGCCACCTTGCTGCTGAATTCCACGGTGTCGACGTCGATCGGATCGGTCTCGCCCAGCCCGCGCGCCTGGTTCAGGCCCAAGCGAACCTGCATACTGCGCCATTCGGTGTCGCTGAACAATCCTTTGGTGATGAGGACCACGGAATCTCGAACACGGCGCGGCTCGGGTATTTCGATCAGCAGATAGCTGAGGTCGCCGGCCTGCTCCAGGCGGGTGGCCTTATAGACCACGTTGCGATAGGTACGGCTGGCATAGGTCAGCGTCTCGGTGGCAACCGCCTGCTTGCCCATCTCCTCGGGCTTGGTTTTGGCCAGAAAAGCCAAGACCCCGCGGAGTTGGACCATGATCTCATTCACCTGCCGAATATGGCCCCCCAGGTCGCGATGATTGTAGTCGGCCAGCAGGAGGCCGTCGATGGCGGCGCGAAACCGCCCCACATCCGTCTGAAGCTCCTTGGTGAAGAACTGCTCGTTCAGATAATCGCGCAGGCCGGGTTGCAGATTGAGCAGGGTCGAGAACACGCGGAACAGCTTTTTGAAAACGTTCACCATCGTCAAAGGATGACCGGCGTTGGGTCCGACGACAAAATCATCAATCGTACCAGCCAGGTGATGGACGAATTGATAGACCGTCTCCCGGACGGCCCGCTGGAGATCCGTGCTCTCGCCTTTGAGGGCATCGGCACTGGTAACGGCCTCAAAAGCACGCGACGACAGCGACAGCAGATTCTCCAGCCGATTACGCAAATCCGAGGCTGTGGCCGCCAGCCGCTCATCGGCGTACAGCGTTAAGCAGGGCGGATAATAATCGGAGGCATGAGATACCTCGCCGCCGGTAATGACCAACTGTGCCACTTGAAGAAACCTGTCTCCGGACAGATTGGGGAGTTGGCCTAGATAAACCCGATAGGTATGCTGCAGGTAGGGCAGGCGCGGCAGATCCTCGCCCGGATCGGGGTCACCCACCTGTTTCTTCCCTTCGGGATCGACCCCAAGGTACACCGGCATCACCGATCCGGTGATTTCGGCCTCTCCTCGGACCGGGCTCTTGTTTGATCCGCTGATATCGATATAGGTGCCGTCCGGTGCCACCGCCTGGCAACGAGTGATCTCCACTCGCAAACGATTCCCGCTGACTCCCAGCGTCAGACTCAGGGCAGGTTGACCGGAAGCCGATTTCCTCACCAATCCGTATCGGTCGCCGACCTGAAGGGCGTACCAGCGGTTCAACTCTTCGAAATACAACTCCTGGTCCTTGAGATGCTTCTGGGTGATAAGCATCCCATCCTGCCAGTTGACCGAATATAAGCGCAAGTCACTCATCATGTTGCCCCAATCATAGTGTGCCCAAGTTAAATCCGTTTGATATCCTTGTCAAGGGTAATAATCCGCTTTCATTCCAACCGCCGTCACAGGTGGCTGGAATGTCCCAGACATCCTCCCTGCCGCTTGTCACCGAGACGGAAGACCCGGCGACTGGTTTCGATCGTGACAATATGATCCAGATGGCTCGGCATGCCGATCTCCAAAAGCCATTCCAGCTTCCGTCGCTTGATTTTGCCCGGCAGCAGTTCGGCAACATCCTCCGGCGGGACGTCGCTGACGATGACCTGATAGGTGGAGTCGGACTCGATGAATGTCCGGCCGACGATGCTCTCTTTACCGAGGCGACCGGAAATGGATCCCAGCTGATAACGAATACCATCATCGATGACGTACTCGGCGCTGACGTTTTCGACGATACGGAAGTCATACCCCAGGAAGAAACGGAGCAGCTCGGCGACCCGACCGGGATTGCCCGCCCAGGCATGGAACTTCGGCAATAGATAGGCCCAGACCAGTTGCTCCTCCGACGACAACAGGGTCTTATCGGGCACGAAATCAAAGAGGCCAAGAAACTGCTCCAATTGCACGGCATCGATACCGGCGCTGAGATATCGGAGAATCTGGAAGCGCGCCTGGGCGTCATGCCGAATGACGGCGGCATCGAACGGCGCCATCAGCTCGCGGGCGTGCTGCTCCCAGCCGCTGCGCGAGGGATGCTCCTGCAACCCATAGAAGAATTGATAGGGCATCCGGTCTATGGCGCTGGGGTAACCGACTTTCAGCGTAATGGGGGTGGTGGAAGTAAGCGTGACGCCCGGCGACGGATCTTGCTCGCGGATCTCCCCCCTGTAGTTTTCATATTCTCCGGCGGCCAGCAGAGCGACTCGGTCGAGGTCAACCTCGAGCAGCCGAAGAATATTGAGGGCCGTCGTATAGTGAAACGGGTGGCGCCGGTTACAGAAATCGGGCATGCGTCTGTCGCCGGAGGCGGTCATCCCTTGACGATCTCCACCCGAAATTGGGTATTGACGGAGGAACGGGACTTCAGGAAACTCCCCAGCCGTGTTTGCAGCAGCCGGATCTCATCATCCTAGTAAAAAGTCCGTTCGCCGACGGTCGCGCGGACGACGACGCAGCGCCGCACGCCACGCGCCGCCCGGTCGATTCCATTGGCGCAGGCGACGCTGACGATTCGGGGATCGAAGGTCGATGCCCACCGAGCGATCTCCGAAAAATTCACCGCCCGGTCGCGATTGCGCAGCCGCGCTGAGACCTCGGCCACCACCTGCTGATCGGTCTTGGCCGGAATCGCCCCGGCCGTCGGCAGCATGTTCGCCGCCGCGGTAATCCCCGGATGATGCTCGTACAACTCCGAGATTCGGCCGGCTTCGATACCGTTGGCGCCGACCCCGGCCGTGACGGCATAATTGACGGTCACCGAATCCGGAGGCAGTTCCAGTTGTGAAGAGAAATCGAACCAGAGAACCAACCGATCGCCGCGCTCCTCGGGGAAATAATAGCGGTGGGCCGGATCCTCCCCGGCGCGATGCTTGGCCACATACTCCCGCCCGCTGGAATCGACAACGCCGGTAATCTCAAGAATATTGGCGATATTCTCCGGCAACTCCACCTCAATCAGCCGATTGCCGCCGGTATGCTTGAAGACCGTTAGCTCGCTCTTGTTGACGGCGACAAAGCAGTTGAGGTTGACTTCGAAGGAGGATTGAAACTTGGCTTTGTCACCACCCGAGGGCAGATCCACGCGAATCCAGAATTGGGAATCCGCCGCGGCTGTCGCTATCCCGTTGCGCGCCATAAGTTCGGCCAGATACGGTTCCGGCTGGCCGGCGACCCAGTTCGCGACGAACATCGGCGGCAAGGCGACGAAATTATCTTCCACCGGCTTAAACAGATCGGCGCTGCTGCGCAAGCCGCCCCAGTCGTCGGACCGGTCGGCGCCGAACAGGTTGTCCAAGGTGGTGGTAAGACCGGGGCAGAACCCGCCCGATTCATCAAATCCGCCGGCCGCCTGAGGATACCAGTAGCCCCAGCGCAGTTGCCTGAGAACCTCCGGCGGGCCCATGAGAAACATGATCGCCCGTTCGAAATCGCTCGCCGGTCCGGCGTGGCTGATGGACACATAGATGCGGTAACTGGTTCCGGCGCCGAAGGCGGGGCGGGGTTTTGACGGCGGCAGACCGGACGCCTCGGCCGCCGGCAGCAGATCCACCAGGGCGTTGTCGACGGCCAGGTAGATATGACGCACCTGGGCCGAGATCAGCCGTTCGCGCCGCAAGGGGGAAAAGAAAAACGTCTGCCCTCCCTCGCGCCGTTCCTTATAGAAGAAGGTGGTATGCGTATCGACTTCCACCGCCGGGTCGGTCACCTGGCAGCGCATGACGGTAAAGGCCGGCACCGGCCAGCGGACGCCCTCGGGGCAGAGCGATCGAATCAAGGAGCTGGTGGCCGTTTCCCAAACCTGATCGATGCGAAGGTCGATTTGCGAAAGCTGATGCGCGTAGAGCTGCAGCAGGATACGCAGGATCGGATCGAGGCGTTCCGGCGATTCGGGAATCTGCGGATTCCAGGCCCGCAGTTCGCGATGCATGTCGGCGAATATCTTCTCTTTCGTTCTGGATTTATCCACAGGACTCCTCGACGCTGGGTCAGGCTGACCCCTACCCCAGATGATAACTAGCCTCGAATTTTCTCTCTTCGCCATCCTCGCGATAATTGCCGGTAACCTGCACCGCCATCCCCAGTGCCTCGCGCCGGTTATCGGTGACGCTGACCAGCGTCACGGAGACGTTATACAACCGCTTCTCGTATCTATCGATGGAGTTGCGCAGGCTGGAGCGAAGCTCGGCCTTGTTGGCGGAATACAGGTCAGAGAACTCCTTTTCCCATACATCACAGCCAAAGATCGGGTCGAACGGCAGTGCCCCCGGCCGGCTGCTCAAGATCAGGCCGACCGAAAACGTGATCGATTCCTGGAGACCGGCCCGGCCAAGATATCCCTCCCGTAACACAAATGGCAATGACAGGTAATCCATAGCAGCGTCAGTTCAGCTTGATCGGCGTGCCCTTTACCTCAACCATGGTCCCTTCGATGCCGGTCTTGACGCCGCCCTTGATGGTCGTGTTGGCACTCCCCTCGGCGTCGAGATTGCCAGCCGCCTTGATCTTCACGTCGCCCTGGGCGTCCAGCGTGATACTGCTCCCTTTGATCGTGATCTTATCACCGCTGATGGCAACGTCGCCCTTGGTCTCAAGGGTAATGGTCGGCTTGACCGGGTCAATGGTCAGATGGCTGCCATCCTTGGTCACCAGCGTCAGTTTCTCCTTCCCATCGGTGTCATCCAGCAGAATCTTGTTGCCGCCCCGGGTCAGCATCATCTTGATGCTGTTTTTGGGGTCGCTGGTTGAGCTGTGCGGGGCGTCGTCCTTGTTATAGACGCTGCCGAAGGTCACCGGCAGGTCGGGGCAGCCCTGCTCGAATCCGACCATGACCTCGTCGCCGATCTCCGGCAGGACAAACCAGCCCCGATCTTTTCCGGCATGGGCCGCCACGTAGCGAATCCAGGCGGTCTCGTCGGCGCTCAGCCAGGGGAATTTCACCTTGACCCGTCCCAGCTTATCAGGATCGTAGTTGTCGACCACGACCGCCGGCTGCAGTCCGGTGATGGGCGGCCGGACCGCCCGCGCCTGCGGAAAGGCGACGTCCACGGGGGTGCAGGTAAAATCGTTATGATATTGCCCGCTTTCATCGAACAGGTGACGGACGGAGAGGACCCAGTACATGCCGTCAATTTGACCCATCCCTTTGATCTTCACGCACCCGCCGACGGCCACGGTGGGGATGATCGATTGGCCGGTGCAGATGATCATTCGTCCCATCGCCTGACCCTTGGCACGCGCGAGAGCATGATCCAGCGACTGGGCATCGGCAATCACCTTGGGGATGGCGGCAAAGCCGGAATCGCTGTAGATGGCCTTGGAGGCGTCGGGCGAGGTTTTGGACAGCTGCGACAAGGCCGCTTGCGGCGGCACCGATTTGGTGTCTTGCGAATAGGTGCTTTTCTGTTCGTAATTGTACACGTCGGACGTGAATTCGCAGGCGGCGGTTCCCAGCCCCAGCGAAAACGATCCCAGCGATTCCCGCCAAACCAATTCCACGTTCTTGGATGAGCCGGCCTTGACAGCCCGGAATTCCTTGCCGTCGTATACGGCAAAAAGCCCGTAGTCGCTGGCCAGCCGCATCACATAGGCGTAGTCGGTTTCCCGGTACTGGGCGCTGAATTTTATCGCGCCCTGGGTCGAATCGATCGACCCGACCGTGAGCGGGTATTTCCGAACGATCAAGCCGATGATATCGGAGGCGGTTTTGTCATGGTGAAAGGCGTTATGCCGAGCGCCGTCGAGGGTTATGGTCGGGCTGGCGGCCATTACAGAACCGACGTTCAGCCCGTTAATACTATTGGCCAGCGCCACTTGTGTAACCAGCCCGACAAATCCCAGTTCCTTGGCGGTGTCGACCACGCCTCCCTGGGGTTTGATGGCGAGGGAGATCGCTTTGCCCAGAAACGAGGCATAGGGAATAGCGCTGGAAAACTCCTGCGCGGCCTGAACCTGTCCGGTTTCCCGGATCACCAACTGGAGGCGATGATGATCGTCGACGAATTGCTCCAACTCGATCCGGGTGATATCGAACTTGATCGTCCGACCATCGATGACGACTGAGCAGAGCGCCGGCGTACTGATCACGGTCGCGTCCGCGTCATCGGCCTTCTTGGCCTTGGAATCGGCCCCGGTCTGGCCGCCTGATTTGTCCTGAATCATAGCATTAGACCACGCAACGCTTGCAGGTGCCGCCGCCGGACGGA
>CAZPEV010000096.1:0-2063 GCA_964585635.1 uncultured Ignavibacteriales bacterium | reverse complement strand
GGCGGCACAGCACGATTATTCTTCCCAGCGATTATCGATAGAGGCATTCCCGATGGTCAGTTTGTGGCACGAAATTTCAAAATATTCATAGACCTGGTCATCAGGACGCGCCTTAATGTGCGGGATATGTTCCTCATACCGGGTGATAAACCCGTCCTCCCAACTCAGCTCTTTCATGACCGAGTCGCTCGTGTCCTTGAAGGTCACCTTGCCGGCTTTCCAGTTCGGCTTACTCGAATCCATCGCCCAGCGCGCGATATCGGCGTTGGAATCCGCCTCTCTGGTAATCTTAATCACCCCCGCATGGGCGCGATCAGACGGGCGTCCGGTTTCATCCCGAGCGGTGTACAGCTCGTACGACACCTCGTAGACGTTGATGAACGGAACGCCGTCGATTTCGAGTTTAGGTCTCCTTGCCATGATCAGTACTCCTTACTTTATGGGTTTCCAGGCATGCTGTTTGTGCGACTTCAGGTCCGCCCGGCGCCACCGGGCCGTGGCGCCGGGCGGACACCATTACTTTTCCTTCACGCTGGTTTTGTTGTCCTCATTCCAGGCCATGAATTCGATATTGAAGGTCCGCGCTGGATACTTGGGATTGAGGCTGACCTTGATATCGATCTCCTGCCGCTTGCGCATCTCCTCATCGGCGAAGATGTCGACTTTGTAATCCTGAAGGATATTGTCGCCGCCGCTGATCGCCTTCATGAACTTATCGATGTCTTTGCGCATGGAGTCGATGAACTTCTGGTCAATGACCGAGAAGGTCTGCTTGTTGAGATAGTTGCGCAGAGTCTTGTACACGTAATCGTACGTCCGGCGAATGGAGTAAATGTTGAACGTCTCCTTGGAGAAGAGCGTCGCCGCCCCCATCGCCACGGCCGACCCCTCAAAGCTGACCAACGGGTTGACCCCCTTTTCATTGATCTTGCTGGCGTCGGGCTGATTGGCCTTGAAGCGCAGGTACTTGGCGTCGGCGATCTTGCCGTACTTATACCCGGCCATCGGCTGCTGCATGCCGACCGTGGTGTCGCCCTGGTACATCTTTCCGGCCACGACGGCCGACGGCGGAATCCAGACGTCTTCATCCTCGTACTGGTTGGCCTCGCGCGCCATCACGTAGTTGGCAAACACCGAGGTGTACTGCTTGTAGTTATCGATGCCGGGCAAGTTGGCATAGCTGGGATCATCCAGCATCTCCATGACCTCGTCGACGCTTTCAAAGTTGGGCAGGTCGGTCACGATGTGCACCTTGTTGGGCAGACCCAACTGCCTGGCAAAGCTGTCGATATTTTCCACGCTGCCCAAATACCCCGGGACGACGCACAGCGAAAAGCATTCCTTGATGCTCCATTCGCGGTAGAGGTCGGCGATCGCCTTGGACAACTGCTCGAACTTATCCCGATCATCCGGATTGGCCAATTCCTCGGCGCTGGAGTTGACGAAATAAGCGTTGACCTTCTCGTCCGGCTCCTGCTGAGCGTTGGCAAAGAACTTATCGATCGCCCGGTAGGTAGTCTCGATCTCCCGCGCCGCCTTGTGCACCTTCTTCATGTTCTTTTCCAGATTGGCCTCGAGCTTGGTCGCCTCGGTGGTCAATTGCTCCCGGATCTTATCGATACCCCCGCCCATCGCCAGAAACCGTACCCAATACTGTAGGCGCTGCGCCAGCAGCTTACGTTGACCGGCGAACTCCGGTTTCGTCAGAAACTCTTTGCGCTGAAAGCTCTTTTTGGGGTCAAGCCACTCGATCCCCCGCACCAGGTCCCCCTCGGCCGTCTTGAACGACGGCAACAGGGCGGCCAACTTTTTGAAGTCGCCGAACGATTCCCCCAGAAGCGAAGCGAATTCATCGTCCGAGATCTTTTCGATTTCCACCTCGGGCGCGGCCGGCTTCGCCGCCTCCTGCGGCTGGGGCTGCAACTCTCTTTTCTCTTCTTCGCCCATATATCATCACCTCTTTTCTATTCTTCGCTCAGCAGATCAATGTAATACTTGGCCAGTTTCATCAAGGCCTCTTTCTTCTCTTTCTCTTCCACCGTCTTGCGCAAGGCGTTGTTCTT
>CAZPEV010000095.1:0-12176 GCA_964585635.1 uncultured Ignavibacteriales bacterium | reverse complement strand
CGCAAATCGCAATTCGCGTTTCGCACGGAATCGGGAAGGAAGGGGGAAGATGCCAAGAAAGCAATGATGGCGGCATATATCATGGCTTTTGCTCTGACGGAATTGCTTTATAAGGAGAGCGTATATACGCTTAACACTCTTATCTGGGAGCGCAGTGTTTATCATGATCCCTTTCTGCTGACATGCGCCGGCGGGACGGGCAATCAGGAGCCGTGGATTGCCACGGTTAATCCACCCAATATGGATCCGCATGTGTGGGATGATTGTCTAAAAGCGGTGGAATCGCTCAAGGCATTCTCGGTGAAGAAATTGGAGGAGATGCTTGAAAGAGCGGTGTCACCATATGTCGGTGATGGCAGCGACGAATTCCAGGATCTGACGCGGGTACCAGCGAGCAGGCTAATTCAGGGCATGAAAGATATGAATCTGGATTCCGCCGTGTCGCTAGGCGTCAAGAAAGCTCTGGAATATGCCTTTGGCATGAAGGACATCAAAGAGGCTGATATTGTTGCGACGGTACGGTGCGCTGATCTACTGTTTCATGAATCGGGCAGCCGATACCTGTACTGCTTCCCCTTCACCATCGATAGGCAGGGATGCTGCACCCTCAATGTGTTTACCAGAAAAAGGATGATTGATGATGAGATCCTATTTTTCGAAATGCTTACCAATGCGATGTTCCCCAGGCCCATGTTGCGGGATTTTGAAAGCGAACTAGCGGCGCTAAAAATGGCCCGAAGGGTGCAGAAATTGTCCCTTAAGAAGCCTCCCGACGATAAGATCGAAAAGATCTTATGGCTCAGTGCCGATTGCCGGCCGGTAGGTGGGCAGCAGATCGGCGGGGATTTTTATTTCTATGCCCGCGGCCGCCACGGCCAACAATGGATAATCATTGGTGATCCTACGGGTCACGGCATCGTCGCCGCCATGACCATGGCGAAGATACTAACCTATTGCAAGGCCCTTGTCCAATATCATCGATCGCCGTCAATTCTGCTGGAGGAAATCGATGATTTACTCAGGCAGGATGCGATTTCCGGTGGTGAAGCCGAGCACGGGAAGAAGGCTGAGGAAGACAGGAACTATGAGGAGAAGATCTATACCGAAGTGGCCATGTGCGCGGTAGTCGTGGATCGACCGAGGAAGTGTTTCCGCATAGCCCTGGCCGGTGATTTTCCGAATCCCATCTATAAGAAGCGTTTGGAGAATGCCAGCCAGCGGTCAATCAAGCATGGCAAAAAGCTCGGGGACGTGAAGACCGGACTGGATCAGACGCACGATGAGGATACCGGTGAAATATGGAGCACCTATCATGAGGAATCCATTCCGTTCGAAGATAAAGACATCTTGTTGCTTTTCACGGACGGCGCGTTACCCAATGATGATAACGATGGGGCCGAGACGGGCGGGGATGAGCTCGCGAAGCAAGATGTGCACAGGCTAAATGCCCTGGTCGACAAGTATGGGGATAATCTGCCGAAATTGGTGGAGAAAGTGATCGGCAACGCTCGGGGGCCGACCGGTGAGCCGACCGATGATGTGGCCGTATTTGCCTTGCGGGTGGATCTATCGGATCATCGCAAGTAAAGTCGTTCGCTTATGATCGGGTTCTTCGGATCGTGACGGAAGCGGCGGGCGACGGCGGTTGATGATCGATTCCGGCCAGGCCGTGCGGCAAGTCGCCCATCCGTACTCCGGCTGGGTGGTCATCGCGGCTGCCAGGGGAAGATATGCCGGGCGACGGACAGCCGCCGGACGACGGCGTCCCCCATGAATTGAACCATGATCGGCAAGCGGGCTTCGGCCGGCTCGTGGAAGCCCATAATCATAAACGCCGCCACCAGCCGCAAAATCCCGGAGATGGCGAAAAGGATATGATAGTTGACGACCGTCTGCGGTCCCACCATCCAGTGCACATGAACCCAGTTGCCGGCCAGGATGCCACCGACCAAAGATGACGCAAAAAATCCCAGACCGGTGATCACCGAAAATATCGCCAGATAGACCGTCCGCCCTTCCTTGGGGCTGTTGGCGATGGGAATGGTAAACGCCCCCAGGTTGAATCCGGCCCACAGCGCCCCGGAATAGACGGCCTCAAGCCAGAGTATCCAGAGGTAATCGGCGCGCGGGATCAACCAGATGAACGGCACCAGGGCGATTCCCAGTCCGCAAAAGACGACCACCGGTCTGGAGCCGAAGCGGTCGATCAACATTCCCCAGGGCCGGTTCAGCATAACCGCCACCACCGCCGCCACGCAGGTGTAGAGTGAAATCAGGGTGAAACTCATCCTGAGGTTGGTCAGCATATGGGCGCCGAAGAAGACGGCCGATATCCCGATAGCGATGTTCCAGCCGCAAAAGACGATCAGCAAATGCCGAAAGCGATGGTCCCGAAGCGGCACGAGAAAGCGCGACCAGGAAAAGCCGATCTTGAGTTCGCGCGGCGGCCGGTCGGGGATACGATTGAGCAGGATCGCCGCGATCAGGGCAAAGAGGCCGGCCGCGCCGATGATTGCCGCAAAACCGACGTTGGCCTGGCCGCCGGTGCGAAACCGGTCAAGCACCAGTCCGCCGCCAATCGTGGCCGCCAGGGTGGTGATGGCCACCGCCGCGCTGCGGTATCCGAAATAGCGGCCGCGGATCCGATCCGGGACCAGGTCGGCCATCCAGGCCATCCAGGCCGGAGTGGCGATCATCAGTGCCAGACTCGAAAAGGCGACCACCAAAATCAGCGCCCCCAGTCGCCAGGGGAAGGCGAGAAGCACGACCGGCAATACGATCCACCAGATCTGCCGGCCCGCGACCGAGCACCATAGGCAGATTAGCTTGCGGTAGCCGGTGCGATCCACCAGGTAAGCGGCCAGAAGCTGCGCCACCTGTGCCAGAAACGGAATCGCTCCCAAAAGGCCCAGGGCAAAATCATCGGCCCCCAGCATCAACGCCAATCCGGTGAGGAAGGCGCCGCTGGTCAGCACGGTGAAGACGTTGGCGCAAGCCCCTTCCACGCTGGCGAAGGTCAGCCACTTTCGGACAGAGGTCTCGCCAGCCGAGGCGGGATATCCGTTGGTGATATCAACATTGTCGGCGTCTGTCGCCATGATCGATCATACTCTCCCGGCTGACAAAATCACACTGTTCGACCATTCCGGCAACATATTTCGTGAGAAGGGCGATTAGCCATGAAAAGAAGCCGGCGCTGGGATGGCGGTCTGAGTCTCCTATTCCGGAGAGTCGTCGTCATCAGGTAGGATGACGGCTTTGGGCACCGCTTTGATGAACTGCTGGCGGAGGGAGTAGGTGTAGGCTCCCTGCGCCGGAATCAACAGGACGTCACCCGGCTGGATGTCGGCGCCGTAGTAGCCGTAGCCCCAGATATCGTGCGGCGTGCACAGCGACCCGAGGACGAGACAGTTACGTTCCACCAGATCGGGGCGCGACAGGTTGATCACCGGAAAATAATCGTTCTCAAACCGTTCCCAGCCGATCATGTTCATGCCGCCGTCGGTAATGACTAGGTCATCCGCTTTCTTGTCGATGACGGTCAGCAGGATATGCATGCCGTCGTGGCAGAGCCATCGTCCGGGTTCGGCGTAGATGCTGCAATCGACATGGGGCCGAAGGTGGGTCCGCACCGCCTGACCGAGTTTCTGAGCGAAGATTTCGATGGCGGTGGACGGCAGCCGGAAATGATCGGGCGATGGTTCCCAGGTGGACGTCATCGCCTGCCGCAGGCGGCCCTCAGCGGTACCCGCCGCCTGGAGCCATTCTCCCTGTGGTGGCCAGTACCCGCCGCCGAGGTCGATAAACGCAACCTGCCGACGGTGGTTTTCCGGGAGATCTTGCAGGGCGGCACCCAGTCGTTCGATAAAGGCGACCTGATTTGACGGGTCGAGGTTCCAGCTGGTGTGAAACTGCAGACCGCACAGCCTGATATTCGGACATGTTTCGGCAGCGGCAAAGAAGCGGCCGAGGTCTTTTAACGGGATGCCGAACTTGCGCCAGAATCCGCGCTCATCGACCGTCAAGCGGACTCCGGCCTGGACGGCGCCATCGGAATCCTCCGCCGCCTGCTGCAGACGATCCAGTTCGCCAAAGCTGTCGATCAGGATCGTCACCCTGTCGCGGTGGGCGACCGCCAGATTCAGTTCTTCGGGCAATTTCCCGGGGCCGCTGAAAATAATCTGGGCGGCCCGGCAGGCCAGCGCCATTTCCAATTCAACGCCGCTGGAAACATCCAGCCCCAGCCCAGCCTTGACCATCGTTTCGGCGACGGCCGGATGGTTGTTGCTTTTCACGGCATAGAAGAGGTGCAGATCGGGCAGTTCGTCCTGGAATGCCGTCCGAAACTGCCCGGCCCGCCGGCTCAGCGCGTTGGTGTCGATGACGTACAAGGGGGAGCCGTGTCGGCGACAGACCTCAAGGTACCGGGTGCGTTGCTGCAGGCAGGATTGGACAAAAATCTGCAGTTCGCGCTGATCGAGCAGGGGTGTCTGCCGGCGAAGAAGGTCCGCCGCGCGGTTTAGAATGTCGTCGGCCTCGCCCATTTCCGTGTATCCATTGTGACCATCAATTTACCGGCGATTTCAGCCGCCTCGGCCGCGATATCGTTCGGGCGCTGCGGCTGCATGATAACATGTCCCAGCAGCCGGGATTCATAATCCTGGGGCGGCAGTATCACCTCATGCCCCGGCCGGCGTTTGAGGTAAGCCTCGGAAACGCGACTATCCTCCAGCAGGCGGTGATCATCGATAGCAGTAATGATTCCTGCCTGGGCGGCAAAGAGGCGGACGCCCACCAATGGGCGCCAGCGCGCCGCCGCCGGTATCGTGAAAGCCTTCCCGGCGGCAAAATCGAGGGCTACCTCAAGCATATCCAGGCCGCAGGAATGGCGAATAAGGGGTGGCAGGCAGTCGCCGCCGATGCGCGGCGTCATTTCGATCATATAGGGAAGGCCGTCGGAAACGATAAAGTCGAGCATGCCCAGGGAATGGGTGATGCCCAGGGCGCCGGCGGCGGCCTGAAGCCGGCGCTGAAATGCGACCTGGTCGATATCCGGCGGCAACTCGGCCGGCAGAAAATAGGCCAGAATCGTGCCCAGGGGAGAATCGCCGGCGGGAAATTTTTGGGCTATGCGAATCAACTCGACCCGGCCGCTATCGATCATGAAGTCGCAACTGTATTCCGTCCCTGAGATATATTCTTCGGCGACAAACATCCGGCGGGCGTTGTTTCCATCGGAGCCTGGTTCGGGCGAATACATGCGGGCGTTGGGATGGCTCTCCAGGCGCGTCTTCATGATGGTGACCGCCCGACGGCAATCGTCGCCGGAAGCGCAGAGGAAGACCAGTTCGCTTCCGGAGCCGGTGAGCGGCTTAAGTACGATCGGACGGCCGACCTTTTCCAGAAAGGCCGCGGCCTCGGTCGATGACGCAACCAATTCTGCCTGGGGGCAGACCACTCCGGCCTGGCGCCACTTCGATTTGGAGATGAATTTGCTGCGCGAGGCCCTCACCGCCTCGGCCGAGACGAACGGCAACGACAGTTTTTCCGCCAGGAAGGCTGCCAGGGCCAGGGTTTCGCAATCAAAGCAGGCGATCCCAATCGGCTCGATCGACCGCTGCTGCAGGTGATCGAACAGCGCCGCCAGGACAGCCTCGGGCTGGATCAAATTGCACAGGATTTCGCTGCGTTCGTCCGGCGGCGGCTCGTACCCGGTCGCGCGCTCATGAGCATCGGTCAAAAAGAGAGCCCGGCCGGGGAAGCGCCGGGCTATCAGGTCGATATAGTCGGTCGTGGTTCCGACGACCACAACCCGGTGGTCAGGCATGCGGGGCGCTCCTCATCGCCGCGTCCGCCGGTTGATAATCATGCGCCACCAGATTGGACATCAAATAGAGGGGACGCGGGGCAAGATGAAACATGCTTTTCCAGGAAAAGTCGCCGCACAGGAAGTCGACCTGCCGCAGCCGCTTGAGACAGGCGAATTCCATATGATGCAGGTTGATCAACTTGGCCACTCCGGGGAAGTCTCCGCTGGTGCCGCCCGCCAGAACGGTGTAGGTTCCGCGATAGATGCTGCCCATGTCAATCGCCGCCGGCTCGCCGCCGATCAGGACGGCGGTGATTCGCAGCCACCCTTTTTCGCGCAGGAACAGCATCAGGCTGCGAAAGCCCTCCCGGAAGCGGGCGTCGGCGTAGTAAGAGCTGGCGCCAAAGCGGTTCAGATTCAACTCCACCAGCCGATCGAAGTCGGCCGGATCGTCGTAGCGGTAGGTCAGGCCGCGATCGGCGAAGGCGGCCACTTCCCGCCGGATTCGCTTGGCCGATTTATGCGAAAACTCCTGAAAGTAATTCTCGAGATCGAAATCGTATTTGGGCGGCAGGAAGAGATAGCCGATCTCATCCACCGTTTGCCGCCAGTGCGAGGCGGTCCCCAGCGGCAGCAGATAGCGCAGATGGTAATGCAGATGGCAGCGGGCCAGGAGCGCCTCCATGACGGCCTCGTCACGGGCGACGATGCGATTCTGCTCCAGCCAGGTTTTTCCCTGCCAAATCTCGCCGGGAAAATACCCCAGGCAGCGGCGCTCATCGATCCGGCTGAGTGGCAGGAGACCGGCCACCCCCTGGTCGTCCTCGGCGACGATGAAGCAGAGGGGGTGCTGGTATTGCCGGTGGAAGCAGGCCCGCACCTCCCACAGATCCGAAATCAGGTCTTGGGGAATGGCGCGGCGCCAGAGTTCGCGGCCTTCGTCGAGGTCGGTTACGATGCGCAGGTTATTCACCGCTAGCGCCTCAGCGTGGTATGCATAAGGCAGTGCGTGCCGCCGAAAAACCGCCGGGCGAAATCCTCGACCACGGACGGGTCGTACGGTTTGCAGCTAAACACGTCCAGATAGACCGTGTTGGTCAGGTTGGCAAAGTGGGCCGAGATCAGGGAAGTTTCAATCAATTGCACCATGGAGAAACCCGCGACCCGTTCGTCTTCTCCGAAATGCACGACCTGCGTTTCGCCGAAGCGGCGCATTTCGATCAGGTCGCAAAGCTCGATGACAAACTGCTTGATCTTGTCGGCGTTACGGATCGTCCCGGGATCGCAGTTGTAGATGTCGAAGCTGGATGCAATCCCCCAGACGGACTGGCTGACCGCCTGCTCGACAATACTGTGGGTTTCCAAATCGTTGCCCTCCAAATTTTCCGCTCTTCGTGTCCGCAACCGCTGGGGTTGCGGTGAGGTTGCGCGATGGTTCATCATGCTGTCCCACTATTCTCTTTGCGCTCTCCCGACGGCGCTGCTTCCATGATGAACCGCGCCATGCTGGCCACCATCGCTCCCCGCAGGGAGCGCAAAGTTTCGTCAACGTCTTCATCCGTGGAGGCGATCACCACAAATGAGTAATATCCCGACACCAGCCCGGTAACGGCGCAGGCGATTCGCGTCAGCACCGGCTTGGGCAGGTGGTAACTGATGACCGAGGCCAGAAGCGTCTCGATGCGATTGAGATAATCGATGAAGGGAGTCTCGATTCCGGCATATCCCTGCTGCAGCGTCAAGTCGGCTCGGCCCTGGAAATAGAGAACGAAATCCTCCCAGCGATTGCTGAAAAACTCGATATGGGCCCCGATGAGGGTGTCCAGCAATCCGGTCAGATCGGTGCTGCGGCTGCATTTATCGTTGATCGTCGCGACCAATTCATCCAGCACGCTCTTCATCAATTCCTTGATGAGGCGCTCCTTGCCGGTGAAGTGATAGTAGAAGGTCCCCTTGCCGACATCAGCCCGTTCGGTGATGTCGTCGACGCTGGTGAGGTCCAATCCGTTCTGTGCGAACAACGCTCGGGCCGCATCCAATAATCGTTGGCGCGTCGCACTCGTGCGACGCTGTTGGCGGCTGCGGGTTCGTTTCGGCTTCGATGTGTCGGTCGCCATCATTTTCAACATCGACCACGCGGTCGATTTAGACTACTCCGTCGTTTCGGACTCTCCGGTCATTTTAGACCAAACGGTCATATTCGACATTATCGTCATAAGTGACCCAAGGGTCAAGAAAAATTTTACATTTTTTTGCCATTTTTCCAAAATATTTTGCCGAGGGCCAAGGCCGGAAAAAGGGTGGTCTGCCATGAAAAGCGGGGGGGCAGACGAGCAAATGTAGTCAAACGTAGCCAAGTCTTATGACCGGTTGCCACAAGCGCGAGAACGCATTGTAATATAATGAGTTAAACGCGGTGTGGCGGTACCGCGTCGAACCATTCTTAGCACAAATGGCGGGAAGTTAGTGACCACTAACCGGCGATTTGAAGTGGGAAGAACCTGGGCCATCGGGGCACGAATTGGGATTTCGGCAAATTGCCTTTGCTAATCCATGGGAGGGATAAGGTTGGCCGGCTGAGAAATTTTACTGCCGGTAATCGGCTGGCCCGGTAGCGATTTCTAATATAAGTACGATGAAACAATACTCCATTATGCGGCGCGGCATGATATTGGACCAAGAAAAGCCATTTATTCATCAAGACGACTGCTCGCACGCTATCTCTATCTGAGAATGCGGGTATTGGAGGCCGACATTGCGGTCGCATGATCCCATGCGAAAGGGGGTGGAATGCGAGCGGAATGCGAAAAGATCACGGCCGCAGGAGTGTGTGAAAGCTTATCGGTAATTTGTCACACGCCGGCAATCCTTGCCGGCGGCCCGGCCTGCCATCGCCTTACCGGTATATTTTTTTACTTGACAGACCCAATGATATTAGGTGAAATAAGGCCGAGGAGAGGTAAGGAAGGGACCGGCACCACTTGTCCTGACAACGCTTACCTGCAAGATTGATTCAGATAAGATAACGGCCATCGCGGAGGCGGCTTTCGCTTGGGGGCAATGACCCTGCTATAAAGGAAAGACATCATGACAAAGAACTGGTTCCTGGCGGGCGTGGCGGCGGCGGTCTTATTGGCGCTGATGATTTCATGTGGGGATGACAAACCCACCGGGCCGGGTACGGCGACGGATTACGCCGTCTATTTCTGGGATGGGGCGCATACCAATTGGTACTATGAATATTGGCCTGAGGCCAATCAGATCGATTCATTCTACATTCCCATCATCTCCCGGCGCGGCATCAAGGTCTCTGCGGACGGGAAACGGCTTTATCTGGCAGGAACGGATGCGGTCGATGTAGTTGATCTGAACACTCGTGAACTGACGATGGAGTTGCCCTATCAGGGAGGGCTAATTGTTTCGCCCGATAATCGACGGATTGCGATTGTCGGCGAGAATATCGACATATTGCGGACCTCTGACTACTCCGTCGTCTATCATGACACAACTAATACCGGAAGCGGCACATTTTCGACCGATGGGCGGCATTTATACTGCATCAGCCAGGCGGGCGGGCGGGATATATGGGCTGTTCGGAAAATCGACGTCTATCAGGGACGTGTGGAAGAGGAACGGATATTCACCGACGGTTGGCTGGATCAATTGGCCCCCTCGCTGGATGAGACCAAATGGTTCATCTATTTCTTCATGGGTCAATGTTTCAGCGCCTTCGCCGTTTATGATGTTCACTCGGATAGCCTGATCTATTTCGTTCCCCTCTGGCCCGGTTTGGGCGAACTGGCCGTCGCGCCCGATGGACGAACGGTTTATTATACCAATCCGGGGCCGATTTTCGACATCGGCTGCTGCCGCGCGCCATCGGCCATTTATGCCTATGATATCGCCAGCAACACGTCGCGCGAAATCAGCACTCTTGGGGTTGTACCCCCTCCCCTGGATCGATGGTTGCCAATGGGGGAATTGGCCATCACGCCTGACAATAAATACTTGGTCTCAGCGCATTATGGCGGATTCGAATATCTTATCACCCTGGACATTTCCAGAGAGAGATTCATAAAATACGTCGACATTGGCCAGCCGCGATTGATCTACAGCCTGACGTGCCAAAATTCAGTTCAAGGTCACAAAGGAGGCATAAGATGAAGCGAGCACCCAGCATTCTCATAATGGTTGCCATTATGGCGGTGTGTTCCGGCATTGCCCGATGCCAGTACTGGTACGGGGTCAACGGGCCGATTCCGTTACGTATCGATTCATCAAAGATAACAATCAGATTCAGCGACGGTATTTCTGGTGATGATCAAGCATCCATTCTGCGCTCGATCCATAGAATCACAAGCGTACCATCGGACTCCAATACCATCGATGGATTCATCGTCTGTTCTCTATCAACGGGTACAGGTTACATGGCGTTTCTGGATTCTCTATCCGCCATCAGCGGCATCGAATTCGCTGAACCTTACTATCTTTCCTTGACAGGTCAACCCATGCTCGTTGGAGCCAAGTTCTGCGCCGCTTTTAATGGCAGCGTATCCGATGCAGTAATCGACAGCATCAATGCGGCCTACAAGATTGATATCGATCATGAAGTCCTGGGTCTGTCCAATACCTTCATCTTGAATAACACCGATTCCAGCGGTCTCAGACTTCTGGAATTGGCAAATACTTATCACAACCTGCCGCAGATCGAATACGCACATCCGGACTTCCGAGCATATATTGAGATGAATGGTTGGTATAAACCGTATGACTACTATAATGAATACCAGCCCCACCTGAAAAAGGTGATTGGTCAGTTCAATTCCGGCCCCACGGTATGGGATTTCGCAGGGATCAATAAGCCGGTCGTCGTTGCTGTTCTTGACGACGGTATCGAACCCCATGAGGACCTTCCCCAGGAGCGACTCGTCATAGGGTACGACGTTTCACTTGATCCGCACGGCAATAATCCCGTACCTGGGACAGATTGCGGTCATGGTATGGGATGCGCCGGCATAATTGCCGCCTCCCATACGCTTGATAGCGCGCAAGGGAGTTTACCTTCGACCGGAATAATCTCCATGGATCCATACGCCAAGATCATGCCGGTCAAAATCTTTAATAATAAGTGCAATGATTCCGGTATTTCGTGGGATGATGTCGCACAGGCAATTGGCTGGTCTTGGATGCATGGTGCAACTATCCTATCCAATAGTTGGAATGCCCCAAATCCCTTTATTGATTCGATACCGGAATTTGAACGCGCCCTTGAGAAGGCCTTCGCAAAAGGGCGAAACGGCCGAGGATGCCCCATCATATTCTCCGCCGGAAACTTCGGGGATTATTTTCCAGGCACGATTGCGTATCCGGCAAGGCTGGACATGAATTTCGCGGTGGGAGCCTGTGACCTCAGGGATTCGCTTCTTTACTACAGTTGTTTTGGAGGGGCACTAGACATTGTGGCCCCCAGCGGTGACATCTGTCTTCAGGGAGACGTCTGGACGCTTGACCGTATGGATATGCTGGGATTCAACTGGCTGAAAGGTGGTACATGCGGAATGCCCGTACACTGGTATTGCCCCGATCCGTACGATAACAACGAAGACTATAACTGCAATTTCGGCGGTACTTCAGCCGCCTGGCCCTTGGTTTCCGGTACGGCGGCGTTGCTTATCTCGCGTGATTCGACGCTTACAGCGCAACAGATCTACGATATCCTTCGCTACTCGGCGATCGGAGCCCCTCAGCCCCCCATGATGATGATGTCCGCTGATTCGGTGATTCGGCCATGGGGCCGACTTGATGCCTTTCGCGCCCTTTTGGCCATCTGCCGCGGCGACGCCAATAACAATGCCTTCATCGATGCGGGTGATGCGGTGTACATTGTAAATTACGTCTTCAAAGGAGGGCCTCCGCCGCAACCTCATATCGGCACGGGTGACGCCAATTGCGATGGCGAGGTAAACCTTGGCGACGCGGTCTATGTCATTAATTACATCTTTAAGGGCGGGCCAAAGCAGCTGATCTGCTACAAGTACAATTATTAGGCCACCCGCTGAGGGGGCTGCAAGGTTGAATCGCGCCCGGCCGATATGACCCAACCATGTCCGCCGGGCGTTCTTGTTGGCGGACAATGTGTTCCGCGCGGTCAATTGCTATATTGACTGCTCTTGCGCCCACGAAAATTTTTACTTGACAGACCCCATGATATTAGGTAAAATAAGCCCGAGGAGAGGTAAGGAAGGGACCGGCACCACTTGTCCTGACAACGCTTACCGGCAAGATTGATTCAGATAAGATAACGGCCATCCCGGAGGCGGCTATCGCCTGGGCCTGATAACCTTGTGACGGCGGAACCGCGATGCTC
>CAZPEV010000094.1:5591-12260 GCA_964585635.1 uncultured Ignavibacteriales bacterium | reverse complement strand
GAGCATCGCGGTTCCGCCGTCACAAGGTTATCAGGCCCAGGCGATAGCCGCCTCCAGGATGGCCGTTATCTTATCTGAATCAATCTTGCAGGTAAGCGCTGTCAGGACAAGTGGTGCCGGTCCCTTCCTTACCTCTCCTCGGCCTTATTTTACCTAATATCATGGGGTCTGTCAAGTAAAAAATATCGGTTAGGCGACAGAAAGTCGTTACAGCAGTCGGCCGGGGGGCCGGACGACCCGGCGGCAGCTTCTTCAACTCCCGGTCGACCTTCCGGACATAATGGCTGACCTCCTCGCTCACGAAATAGTCCCGCGCCAGATACAGCAGCGCTTTCTGCTCCCCGTTCTGATAGATACCGGAAGCCGCCGCCTGGTACCGGGTCGAGGCCAACTCGTACCGTGACCCGGTCATAGAATAGATATCCAGCGCCTTGGCAAACCATTGCCGGGCCGTGCTCTTCTGCCCGTCGATAGTTGCCAGTTGGCCGTAGACCACATAACAAGCGGCAATCTCGACCCGCTCCCCGATCTTCTCCGCCACGATCAAGGCCTCATCCGCATTTTGACGGGCCAGATCGTACTTCGCTTGTCCCAAATAGGCGTCGGCCAGCCGCCGCTTGATCTGCGACACCAGCGCCGACTGCGGAGCTATCCGAAGTGATATGGCTAATCCATCCAGCAGGGCTTTCTCGGCGTTGACATACTCTTCTTCCAGCAGGTGAATCCAGCCCAGATTCTCGTAGTAGATCGCCTGTTCCCGGACATAATCTTTCAGATACGGCACCGCCTTGGCGATCGTCTCCCTGGCTGTCCTGAAATCGCCTCGCAACGCGTACGGAATAGAATAGTTGCTGAAATAGATTGCTTTACTTCGCGCATCCTGGGTCAAGAGTGATGTGAATATTCCCTTGAATATGTTTACGGCCATTGAAAGGCTTCCAACCGAATAGCAGACGGAGGCAAGATTCATCGATACAATTGTAGCGCCCGACTCATCACCAAGATGGTTATATAGCGCTATGCATGTCTGTAAATGACGTATTGCCGTCTCCACATCACCCAAGTGAATTGATAAGAAGCCAAGACGATTCAATACGCCTGCCTGTTCCCCGACCATATCACATCGTTTGTAGTGGACATAAGACTCAAGAAGCACTTCTCGCGCCTCAAAATGATCTCCCTGTGCTGTCAGGAGAAGCCCTTCTAGATATTTGGCCTTGGCGTACCCTCTTGTGTCGGGCCTTTATTTGTAATAATTCAGGGCTGGTCCAAGGAGATGCTGGATTTTGTAATCTCCAGTGTGTAAACCGATTTCGGCCATCAGTAGTTGTACATGCGCCCTTTCTCCATCAGTGAGTTCCGTGAGATTGATCTCCGCAAGTTCTAGCCTTGCCCGAAGAAACTCCTTCTGGCGCAGAAAGCGTTCTGCCGATTCCAACCGCGGACATCCAGATATATTCATAGGCTGCCTGCACTATTTCCTGAGTCTCTGATTGAAGATTCATCTTTCTGGATAGATTCGTGATCAATCCAATGCAGATATTGGAATCGGATAAACATGGAGATACGGAGCAAGATACAGTTCGACCTGTCAGAAATGTGAGGCGTCTGAGGAATAGAGTGTGCTGTTGTCTGTGGATCGCCCCATCCGATCTCGCTGCTGTTTTGGTGCACCGAGACAGACTGAAACGGCGTAGGCCACAGCCCGGGATTCTCGGGATCGTACTGGCTGGCTGGTAGCGTTCCTGCCAGCAATCCAATGACCATTACCCCCAATATGACTGACATGATATTCCGTCGCATAGCATTCCTCCCGCAGCCAGCGCCAAGGCTGCCGCCCTGTATGTGGTATATCTATATCCACGCACCATCATCGGAGCATCGCGGTTCCGCCGTCACAAGGTTATCAGGCCCAGGCGAAAGCCGCCTCCGGGATGGCCGTTATCTTATCTGAATCAATCTTGCCGGTAAGCGTTGTCAGGACAAGTGGTGCCGGTCCCTTCCTTACCTCTCCTCGGCCTCATTTAAGCTAATGCCATTGTAATTGTCAAGCAAAAAATAATGAGCCTGAATCAGGAAGTGACGCCACGGTCAGTCGGGATCGGTTTATGGCCGCTTGGCCCTAAACGATTTAGTCCGCTACGGATGATTCTTCAAAGGTCACGCTCCCCAGCACCGAGTCAACCATGAAATAATTCTCGGCCTGGAAAGGTACATAGACTAGCCCGCTTCGCTCCGGCGCGATCGTTACGACCTCGGCCCCACGCGGATGTTCGGCTGACTCAAGGCAATAGAGGACGACCTCCGCCAGCGACTGCGCCTCAGAAAGCGAGACCGTCACCGGCAGAAGGGACTCGTCCTGTTCCTCAAGCGGCCGGGTGGCCAATCGCGGCGCCGCACAAGTCATCCGCCGGCAAAGGCGCCGCATGGCGTCGAAATGAGCCATGCGAAAACCGGGAACCAGTAGGCGATCGCCGGTCGTGACGCCGACCGGAACGCCGGCCGCCTTTCTGATCATCTCGGGCGGAAGGATAAAAGACCAAAAAGGAAACCAGTAGCCTTGACTTGGAGATTCGCATTCGACCACCGCAATCCCCCCGATGAGGGTGCGGTTTGGCTCATACAGGGTCACAACCCGGCAATTGTGACATATATAAACGCTTGACCGGGTGGCAGGCAGATCGGCGCCGCAATTGGCGCAGCGATGAAAGACGACTTCGAGTCGCCCAAAGGCGCGGCCCGGAGTTTCGGCGGCTGCCTCGGATGGCGGAGAATCGGTCCTATTGATGACGGCCAGGACTCGGCCGGTCAAGCCATCGACAATAAATCGCCGCCCGGCATCCGATGGTCCGGATTCGGCGACAAAGTAGGGAAAGTAAACGATGGCGCCGACCGGATGAAACAATCTCATCTGGGTTACCCCGGAAGCCGATTCCAGCATCGCCCGGCGGGAAACAGCCATGGCCTGGACCGAGGTAATCGTCTCCCATGAAACGGTCACCGGTTCATACGTCTCGTCACCCCCGGCAGCGTCGGCCGACAAGGGATACATCTTGATATATTCCGCCCGCAGCCCCAGCGACGCCGGAATGCCTTCCCGCGGCGGGCCAGCCGCCGGCGTCACCAAATAAGGAGAAAGGCCGGCCTCGGCTGCGGAACCGTTGTGGATTTCGGTGGCGGGTGAGGCCGTGACCTTCGTGCTCCATCCGACCAGGGATACCGATTCAGCCCCCTCGCCGAAGAGACCACCGTCGGCGGCCGGTTGAGGCTGGCAGGCACGTTTGACAGTCAACCGGATTCCGTCCACCTTCCAATATGGATAATAGATTGTGCGCGCGCTAAAATCCGATCGCGTTAAGGGAAGGCCCGCCTGCTTCAGGTAGCGGTCAATCAGAAAACGGATTTCATGCGGTTGTTTGCGGGCCGGAATGACAAAGGCAGGCGGGGTATCGGGCATCACCACCCGCAGGGTCGATCCGCAATGGGGGCAAACCAGCGAGAAGAAATCGGACTGCAAATCCAGCTCGCCCCCGCACCCCGGGCAAGTCGCCCCGATATAAAACCCGACCTTAGACCGCGTCGGAACCATCCCCGGTCACCTTCTTGCCGCAGTTGCCGCAGAATTTTGATCCCGGCATGAGATCGGCCGAGCAATGGGGGCAGGTCGGCTGAGCGTCAAGCCTGTGCCCGCAGTTAAGGCAGAATTTGGCTTCCGTCGGCAGATCATGATTGCACGCCGGACAGAGATTCTGCCGGACCATGGCGTGACCGCAACGATAGCAGAACCGGGACTGCTCCGGCGTCTGAGTATGGCAGGCCGGACAGGCTACCGTCGCCACCGGCTCCCGCTTGATTTCCACCTGCTCCGGGGAAAAAACTTTGGAAAGCATCCCGGGAACCATCAATCCGACCCCGGCCCCCATCCCCAATCCGGCTCCGGCCGCCGAGGGACTGCCGGCCGCCCCCAGTCCTTTGGCCATCTGGAATTGAAAGAATTTGTCCAGGTCGCCGACCGCTTCCATCCCCGACCGCTGGTCGATCATCTGCGCCACGTCATCAGGCGGCGTAATGGAGGCGATGTAGAAATCGACTACCTCCAGCCCGTACTTGGTGAATTCCCCTTTCACGATTTCCTTGAACTCGGCCGCCAGCTCGGTGTACCGGGCCGGCAGGTCGAGAATGCTGTCCAGCTTTTCGCCCAACAAATCGTTCATTCGGGCGATGATGACATCCCGCAGATAATCCTGGATGTCGACGGTCGTATATCGGGACTGCCGTCCGACAATGGAGTTGAGAAACAGCAGCGGTTGGTCAATCCGCATGGTGAAGGCCCCATGGCCGCGCAGGCGGATCAAGCCCAGTTTGCTGTCCCGGAAGGTCACTGGGTCCTTGGTGCCCCATTTGAGGTTGGTGAATACCTTCAAGTTGACAAAATAGACTTCGGCCCGAAAGGGAGAGGTGAATCCGTACGGAAACGCCAGGAGGCGAGTCAAAATCGGCACGTTCAGGGTCGACAGGGTATGCCGTCCGACGGTGAAAGAGTCGGCGGCATGGCCGCTCTTGAAGAAAATGGCGATCTGGCTGTCCCGGACGATCACCTGCGCCCCCAGCTTGAAGTCGGCCGACCCCTCCTGCGGAATCCGGTGAATCATTTCTTCACCCGTCGGATCGACCCACTCAATAACTTCCATCAGAAGCGACATCTGCAGTCTCCTTCTTGCGTTCATGGCTTATAGTATTATGTCGTCAAATCTACGACTGCCGTTAACTTGCCATCGGTATCTTATTGCCAAACAAAACGATGGCGAAAATGTGCGGGGATGCCCTTTGGCGGGTATCATCCCCGCCGGTGGACATTGGTGAAGGGGAACGGGCCAAAAGGCTACCCGTCGCGGCGGCACACCGTCCGCAGGTCATGATCGATCCGATTCCACAGAGGACCGCTCCGGCTCATCAAAGAGCCTGCCGGAATGAAGAATTTTTTTGCCGCCGCACTTTTGGATTGACAAGCCGACCGGCCAGAGCTTATGTCAAGCGTCAGTCGGCGAAGCGGGTCGTTCGCCGTTCTACATTTCTACATGGACGGTCGCTCAGAGGAAAGGAGGCGATGGCGTCTGTCATGTCAGATCAGAGCCATGGCGCCAATCACAGATTCATAAATAACATGAGTGGGATTGGGAACAGGCATTGTCACATGGCTCAGGCCCCAAACTCGAAAGGAGGAGTATTGATCGCTGGTGAGCAGTAGGCTAGACCCATTTCAGTCAACAAACCTCACAAACGTAGAAAGGGTAGTCCAATGAGACTATTTACTACTGTAATTTTGCTTATTGGGTTATTCACCCTCACCGCCGGCGCGGAAGACTTTCACGTTGGTCAGCCGTGCCTCAGCTATACGACCACGGAATACGTTCCGGGCCAGGTCGTTGTGAAGTTCAAAGACGGCGTGGGCTTCCAGAAAGCCAGTACCGCTCTGGCCGATCTTGGCGCCACCATGATCTCATCCAACGAAGCCATCGGAATCCGCCAGCTCGCCATCCCTGCCGACAAGACCGTAGAAGAGATGGTTGCGGCCTTTAGCGCTCGGCCCGACGTGGAATACGCGGAGCCGAACTATATTGCCCATGCATTCATGACCCCGAACGATCCCTACTATGTGTACCAGTGGCACATGCCCCTTATCAATATGCCGGCCGCCTGGGATCAGTCGACCGGTACACCCAGTGTGGTCGTAGCGGTCATCGACTGCGGCGTGGCCTACGAAACCTACGGGGCCTACACGCAGGCGCCGGATCTGGCCGGCACCTCTTTTGTCCCCGGATACGACTTTGTCAACAACGACAGCCATCCGAATGATGACTGCGCCCACGGCACGCACGTGACCGGCACGATCGCGCAGACCACCAACAACAACCTCGGCGTCACTGGCATCGCCTTCAACTGCAGCATCATGCCGGTAAAGGTTCTCGACGCCTCCGGAAACGGTACCTACACCGCTATTGTCAACGGTATCACCTACGCGGCCGATAACGGGGCCGAGGTGATAAACATGAGTCTTGGCGGCGCTTCCGGCTCGACCGCCCTGCAAAACGCCGTGATCTACGCTTACAATAAGGGCGTCACCATCGTCTGCGCGGCGGGCAACGCCGGGACCTCCGCCCCGCAGTATCCGGCAGCCTATACCCAGTGTATCTCGGTATCCGCCGTCCGTTACGATAAGACCTATACGTCCTACTCCAGCTACGGTTCGACCATCGACATTTGCGCTCCCGGCGGCGACGTGACGGTCGACCAGAATGGGGACGGGTATGTCGACGGCGTCCTGCAACAGACGCATGACGGCGTAAACTACGGGACCTTCGGCTACTACTTCTATGAAGGCACCTCAATGGCTTGTCCGCACGTGGCCGGCGTGGCCGCCCTGTTGATCTCCAAAGCCGGAGGCTCCATGACTCCCGACGCGGTGCGGGCGGCTCTGCAGAACACCGCGCAGGATCTTGGCCCGACGGGCTGGGATCAACATTACGGTTATGGCCTGGTTGACGCGAATGCCGCGCTGGCAACGATTGGCAACAATCCGCCGGTGGCCGCATTCTCCGGCACGCCGACGTCGGGCACCTATCCGCTGGCGGTAACCTTCACCGACGCCTCGACCAACAGCCCGACCAG
>CAZPEV010000094.1:0-5491 GCA_964585635.1 uncultured Ignavibacteriales bacterium | reverse complement strand
CTTCACCGACGCCTCGACCAACAGCCCGACCAGCTGGGCCTGGACGTTCGGTGACGGCGGTACGTCAACCTTACAGAATCCGTCCCATACCTATACGACGGCGGGCACCTATACGGTCGCGCTGACGGCAACCAACGCCTATGGTTCAAATACGTTGACCAAAACCAACTATATCACAGCATCGGCCGTCACGCAGCATTGTGACGACTTCGCGGATGGCAGCATCACCGACTGGCTCAACAAGACCGGTACCTGGACGGCCACCGGTGGATACATGAAGGGAAATTCCACCACCACCAACGCCAAGACCACGTCGCCGTTTGGTTCGTTCTCGACGGCCACGATCAACTGCGACATCCGCATGAACACCGGACGGACCCAGCGCAAGGCCCGCATCATCTTCGCCTATACCGACGCGAGCAACTACCGCTTCATCGAGTTCGATGACGTCAGCAATGTGGTCCGCTGGTACGATCGTATCTCCGGCACCAACACGCAGCGGAAGTCCGTCTCCCAGTCAATAAGCAGCGCCACCTGGTACAGCGTGAAGGTGGTGGCCAACGGCGGCACTGTTTCCGTGACATTCGGGACGACCAATCTTGGTTCGTACACGTGGGGGACCACCATTACCGGCGCCGTCGGATGCGGGTACAACACCTCCAACTCGGACTTCGATAACTTCTGTGTCTCCTCGTCCGTGGGGTCTTCAAACGATTGGGTGGAGATGGGTGAAGGTCAGGCCGACATCGGTCTGCCGAAAGCATTCACTCTGGATCAGAACTATCCGAACCCGTTCAACCCGACCACGACCATTTACTACAGACTGACCGAACCGGGCGAGGTCAACCTGGTTGTCTACAACATTCTGGGCGAGACGGTCCGGACGTTGGTCACCGGCGCTCAACCGGCTGGTGAATTCTCCGTCGTCTGGGATAGTCGGGACCAGAACGGCCAAGCGGTGGCCTCGGGTATCTATCTCTATCGCCTGGTGGTCAACGGCACACAGAGCATCACCAAGAAGATGGTACTCATGAAATAATCCGCCCTCCAAGGTTTTTCATCCAAGGGACAGCCTCGGCTGTCCCTTGTGCTTTTCCACGCAACCCAAATCAGACCCCGTTCCCCGGTTCGGGGCAATTCCCGGTACGATAGATCATCATTGCCGGCTTCCTGATGTTGTCGAGTTAGGGGTCGATGGAAATGGCGATTCGCTGGATTTGAGCGAACAAGGCGCGGGTATGAGGCGCGCCGAATATCAATCGCATGATCAGATTGAATCCGACGCCATCGCCCGGGCAGCCCAGGTCGGGCGCCTGGGATCGATGACATCGCCATCAAGGCGGATGGATTTGGCCACCGCCGCCGAGATCAGAAAATCACTCGTTCCTCGACCCGCGCGATACCCTATTCGTGCCCGGCCTGCCGTCGAGCGGGCATGAAATCGATATTTCCACTGGCCAATCGTCAAAAAAGCGTTATGATTAGGGCGTCGTGCCATGGCAGGGCCGATCACGATGGATCAGAGAGTCCGGGGCGTGGCCGGTCTCCGGTCGTCCGGCCTCTCGGCGGCGGGAGCGACATCTGTTCGGCCGTCGGACCGTCACCGAAACCGGCGCTCACCCAAATTCTCCTGGATCCCATTCCGGGATGGTTCGCGGAAACCTCCGCGGCCATATGTTTGGCCGCTGCCGCCGACACAGTCTGAGAGGTATCTTATGATAGATGACTCCGCCGAGCATCAGCGCCTGCAGAGCGAGAACCAGCGGCTGAAATCGTCCGTTCGCGAGTTGGCGGTGCTTAATGAAATCTCCTCGGTCATTACCTCGACCATGACATCCGAGGAGATCAGTCAAAAGGTAATCAAAAAGGCGGTGGCGGCGGTGGCGGCCGCTGAGGCGGCCATCTTTACCTTTTCGGCGGAGGCGATGCAGACCCCGGTCACCTTTGTCCGGGGCCGGGCCACCAGCCGTGAACTGGCCAAGACGCGCCTTGACATCCGCATCGCCGGATGGATCGCCAAGAACAAGAAGCCGCTGGTCATCAACGATGTCGCCCAGGACCCGATGCTGCGCGATCTCCAGGTCGACAGCGGCGCCATGAAGTCGATTTTGGCCGTACCCTTGACCGCCAAGGGAAAATTGCTGGGCGCGCTGGCGGCCTTCAACAGTCAGAGGCCGACCGGATTCAATGAAGATGATACCCGCCTGTTGACCATCATCGGCGCGCATGCCGCCCAGATATTGGAAAACAGCCGTCTCTATCAGGAGGCCCTGCAACTGCAGAAGCTCCAGGGCGAACTGGCGGCCGCCAACAAGATTCAAACCGGCTTCCTGCCGGCCGGCGTTCCGCGGCTGCCGGGATATGATATTTATGGCGGATCGGTCGCCGCCAATGAGGTCGGCGGAGATTTCTATGATTTTGTGGCCCCTGCTCCCGACCGCCTGTTCTTCACCGTGGGAGACGTCTCCGGCAAGGGCCTCCCGGCCGCCCTGCTCATGGCCACCATTCAGGGACAAACCCGGCTGCTGATCAACCGCGATCCCGCGCTGACCCCGCCGGATATCCTTGACGTCCTGAACATCGTCACCTGCCGCTACTCCCACAGCGCCCAATTCGTGACCATGATCGCCGGCGTCATCGACGCCACCGGCGATGATATCACGATCGCCAATGGGGGACATCCCTTTCCTATCATCGTGCGGCGGGGCGGCCAGGTCGAAGAGGTGACGGAATCGTCCCTCATCGTCGGCGTGCTGGGCAACACCGCCTATGCCGCCGCCCGCTGCCGGCTGGCGGTCGGCGATCTGATGGCGTTGGCCAGTGATGGTATCGATGAAGCGATGAACGGTGATGGGGACCAATTCGGCCTCGACCGCTTCAAAGCCGTCCTGACGGATAACGTCAGACTGAGTGCCTCCCAGATTTACGAAGCCGTCATGCGCGCGGTGATTGCTTTCCGAGGACGAGCGGAGCAATCGGACGATGCCACCCTGATGATCATCAAGCGGACCGACCTTACCTAATCCGATGGCCGGCCACACTCCCGGAAGCGGGCGTCCAGGCATATGGAAATCGCGAACCCGTCCTTCGCGGAAAATCTATTGCGCACACCCCACTTGCGGCGCGGGGCCGCTTTTGAAGATATAATTGATCACGTAGACCGCATCGCCGACGTTGACCGCGCAGTCGCCATTGGCATCGCCGATCTTTTTCGGCATGGGCGCGGCGCCGCCTTTGAAGATGTAATTGATGATGAAAACGGCATCCCCGACGTTGACCATCCGGTCGCCGTTGGCGTCCCCCAAGACCCAGGTCCAGAAATCGGCGACATTGGTGCTGACGGTGCTGTTCCCCTTGGTGTCGATAGCCAGCACCTTCCACCAGTAATGCGTGCCGTAGTCGAGGGAGCTTTCGGGATAGTGGGTCTGATAGATGCTATCATAGGTCGCCGTGAAGGTGAAATTCGGATCTATTGCAATTTGAAGCTTATAGCGGACGGAGTCGAACGGGTCGGGGTCGATTGATAATTCCCACCAGAATTCCACCGGCTTGGCATACACCTGCGAGCCGCCGGTATCGGGCGGGAAAAAGAGGCTGAAAGCCGAGGGCGGTTCTTCGGTGGCGTTGATATAGAACGAGGTGGGGACGGTCCAGGTGGAATATTCGTATCCATCGAAGGCGCGCGTTCGCCAGCGATACCAGCGGTTTTCGCCAAGAAGGATATCCACCATCCACCCGGTGGAATCGGTTTGCTGGGCCACGCCGCTGGCCGACGCCACCACATATTCCGAATCGTTGTACACCTCGAAATCATAGGTGATCGGGTCGCCTTCGGGGTCGGTACTGTTTTGGAGGTACAGGCTCGGCATGGCGGTCGCGACGATGGAATTATTTGCCGGCGATTTGTGCAGCGGCAGGGACGGCAGGCTGTTCATCCGGAAAGAGGTGTTGTACCATTCCGACCAGGCGAGGCCGTTGTGCACGCGCAGACGGAGGTAGTAGGTATAGCCGTCGAGCAGCGGCAGACCGGCATAGGTGATGAAAGTATCCGGCCCCAGGAATGGCTCAGGATTCCACATTTCGGCATGCGACCAGTCGGGATTGGTGCCAAATGCGATTTCATATTGACCCTGAGGATTATGGCCCGTAGGATCGATATATCGCCAACTAATAACTGGAGCATGATTCACAACACGCTGATTAGAGACAAAACCATCAACAAGGACAGAATCCAAATGGGGCTCACCTTCATTTACAGTTATTTCTACAATCTGGGTATCCGACAATTTGAAATCACTTGCTATGAATGTGGCCCGGTATGTGCCGGCCTGGTCATAATTGGGATCAAACATGAAAAGACCATGACCATTGGCGCTGTCGATAAAAACAGCATTTTCCGGAATGCTATCAGCAGTCAATTCCAAGCTATCCCCATCAAGATCGACGGCCAATAATACGAATTCCAAATGATCGCCTTCGAAAACGGAACGCGCACCTATGGAATCCAAAACCGGATAAAGATTGACATCCAAAACTACCAGATTAACTCGCATTGTGTCCGCCAATATACCGTCACTTACGAAGAATCCCACGATGTAAGATCCGGCTTGGTTATAGGCGGGATTGAACGAAAATAGCCCAGTTCCATTACCGCTATCAATGAGTACGGCGTTATTGGGCAAATCAAACGTACCCAACGTTAGGCTATCTCTATCGATGTCATATCCATGAATCATAAATTGAATACTACCGCCCTCATTTGCAGTTTTCGGGCCAATTGAATCAATGATCGGTGGATCATTTACTTGAATCACATTTACGTTTACCAGCACGGAATCCGCGCGGTAACCATCGGAAACAATAACGAGGAAACTTGTATCTCCGGTTTGTTCACCAGGGGTTCCATATGTACTGTCAGCCGCGTGCAAGAGCCATGAAGGATGCATATCCCAGGTGATAATCGTATCTGGGCCATCGGCATCAATAAATGTAACCCGATACGCAAGAATGGAGTCCTCATAAACCGATATGGAATCCGGCGACGTTATTTCGGGGATACTGTCTATGCAATTTATTTTGCCAGCTCCGACTAATATACCGCATTCATTATTCCCGGGAGCACACGGTGAGATGTCGTATACGCCGTAATGTTCATCCTCCGCGCAAAACATAGGATCAGCAATCAAGTTGTCATTATCATCAGGAATCCATCCGCCATTAACATTATTTACCATATTTTCCCAAAATACTGAGCATGATATTGCATTTGGATCTTGAGTAATGATACCACCGCCATCAATCGTCGAATCCACACCTGCCCCATTATATATCTGAGCAACCGTGCTACAAGCCACTATTATGCACTCCGATACCGTGCAAACCCCCGACGCCTGAATACCGCCACCTATGCTTGTAATGGCCGCACCCCAATCACCAGCATGATCTACTCCTGCATCGCATTTATTGCCAATAATACTATTGCTAATAAGCG
>CAZPEV010000093.1:0-12466 GCA_964585635.1 uncultured Ignavibacteriales bacterium | reverse complement strand
AAGGATTTCGAAGGATATCGGGTCTATTACGCCGAGGGAAATCGCCTGGCGGACTTTGTCCTGTTGACCTCGTACGATCTTAATGATTACAAGGGTTATCAGTTCAATCGGACGCTGTTGGTCTGGGAGCAGGTCGGCCCGCCGTCGACGCTGGACGGTCTGAGGGCGTTGTACGGGGCGGATTTCGACCCCAGCCAGTATGACAGTGAATTCCGCTACTTTACCGATCCGGCGGGGAAGTTGCTGTACTTCCGGCCGCAGGACTGGAACCAGTCCGATCTGACCGATACGCTGAAGATTCACAAGGTGTATCCGACGGCCTCGAAGGTGGACTCCTCGGATACGACCGAAGACGGCTGGCTGCGGTATTACGAGTACGAGTATCATATTCCGAACCTGCTGCCCTCGATTCCATACAATTTCTCGGTGACGGCCTTTGACTACGGGTCGTTGAAGAGCGATCTGGGAGCGATGGAGTCGTCGCCGTTGGTGAATGCGGTGCAGGAATATCCCCTGCCGTCGGCGGACTCGGTGAAAGCGGGGGCGTTGCCGGTGATAGTCTATCCCAATCCGTATCGGATCGACGGCGGCTATGCCGCCGCGGGGTACGAGAACCGGGAGCGAATACAGGCGGCGGATCGGGCGCGGGCGGTCCATTTCGCCAACTTGCCGAAGGTCTGCAAAATCCGGATTTACACGCTGAACGGCGATTTGGTTCGCGAGCTCGATCATTATTATCCGCAGGGGGGCCCGGGGAGCCAGCATGAGGCCTGGGACGTGATCAGCCGTAATACCCAGGCGGTGGTGACGGGGGTCTATCTCTGGCATGTGAAATCGGAGATGGGCGAGCAGGTCGGCAAGCTGGTGATTATCAGATAAGACCTCTCCCCGCGCAACCAGACGAATTGGAACCGGCCGAAAGGCCGGTTCTTTTTTGGTCCCGGTCGGATCATCCCTACCGGCATCCAAACGATAGTCCGGCAAAAGGGATTAGACGGATTAGCCGCAACAATCGTCCTTGGGCTGAGAAGATCAGACCAAGGGCAGGGACCCTGAAATAGGCGGATTGGCCAAAATTGGCCTTGCGTCTTGGTGAGCGGGAGATTAAATTTGGCGTTTGGCATCGGTCGGCACAAGGCTATGATGCGAGAAGTGGGATTCGAAGATATAGAGGTAGGTATAGTTATGCCACGAAAGTACAGTGCATCCGCTTTGCTCGGTTCGGTATTGCTGGTGATCGTGCTCATGATTAACCAGGCGTCGTCGCGCGCCTTGTATGACATGCATCAGACCGGCGGTGGTCCGGCGTTAAAACCGATGTCCGGCACGCCCAATACCCAATTCGACCAACACAATATCGGCAAGATAGCGCTGGTCGTCACCAACTTCGGCACCTTCGGCACCGGCTATGTTGGCACGCCGGTCATCAACGGCGAGGAAGTGCTGGCCTGCGAATATCCGATTAATTCCAAGATCGAGTACCTGTTTGCGGGGGCGGTTTGGATCGGTGCCGTTGTCGGCCGGGATACGTTGGTGTCGGTGGGCGGCGATGGCTGGTTTCAGATGAAGGAGTTGTATCCGGACGAAGGCGACGCCGGGGCGATTATCACCCGGTCCAGCCTTCGCTCCAAGACCGATTTCAGCCCCCTGGCGGTATCGGAACAGGATTTTATCTGCTCCTTCTCGGATACGAATACCGATCCCAGTCTGACAGGTGTGGACCCGATTGATAATCGACCCCATATTCCCCTCGGGGTATCGGTACATCAGAACACCTACGCCTGGAGCTACGACTATGCCGAGGATTTTGTCTTGTTCGACTACAAGATTGCGAATATCAGCCCCTTCCCCATTAAGGATATGTACATCGCGATGTACGTCGACGCCGACGTGTTTCATACCTCGAACTCGACCAATGGCGCTCAGGACGATATTTGCGGCTTCCGGCGGACGGTGCCGATGCCGTCCGGATACGGGCTGAAAGAGGATACCATCAACGTTGCCTGGATCGCCGACAACGACGGCGACCCGACTGACGACGGCAGTTGGGCCTTTACCTCCCCGGTCGCCGTGACCGGCACGCGGGTGCTGTTGACGCCCAATGATGAACTGCAATACAGCTTCAATTGGTGGATTTCGAACCAGAACGCGAACCTCGACTTTGGACCGCGTCTGGCCGGAACCAATGATAAACCGTTTCGTTCCTTTGGAACATGGCTGGGCACTCCGACCGGGGACAAGAACAAATACTATGTTATGTCGAGCGGCGAGTTCGACTATGATCAGTTGTTCGTAGCGGTTGATCACACGGCCGAAGGGTACCTGCCGCCGCCGCGGCCGGATCTGGCGCGGATTTGGGCCGGCGGGCTGGACACCCGCTACCTGCTTTCGTTCGGTCCGTTCACGGTGCAGCCCAATGACACCCTGCCGATTACGCTGGCCTATGTGGCCGGGGACAATTTCCATGTCGGTCCGACGGATTTTCTCGACTACTTTGACCCCTTTAATCCGTCGGCTTATTATAACAAGCTGAGTTTCAAAGACCTGGGGGATAATGCCCGCTGGGCCAGCTGGATCTTTGACAACCCGGGATATGATACCCCCGACGCTGCGCATCCCGAGGGGGACGGCGATTCCGGACGGTATTACTGGAAATGCCAGGGGGCCGATTCAATCCTGTGGTTCCCGGAGAATGACCGTCCGCCGGAAAGCCTGTTGAATTCCTGCACCAAGGTCTATTATAAGGGTGACGGGGTGCCTGATTTCCGGGGGGCCGCGCCGCCGCCGCCGCCGGAACTGAAGGTGATTCCGAGATATGGGGATATAACCATTCGCTGGAACGGACAGATTACGGAGAATTCGGTCGACGTTTTCTCTCAGCAGAAGGATTTCGAAGGATATCGGGTCTATTACGCCGAGGGAAATCGCCTGGCGGACTTTGTCCTGTTGACCTCGTACGATCTTAATGATTACAAGGGTTATCAGTTCAATCGGACGCTGTTGGTCTGGGAGCAGGTCGGCCCGCCGTCGACGCTGGACGGTCTGAGGGCGTTGTACGGGGCGGATTTCGACCCCAGCCAGTATGACAGTGAATTCCGCTACTTTACCGATCCGGCGGGGAAGTTGCTGTACTTCCGGCCGCAGGACTGGAACCAGTCCGATCTGACCGATACGCTGAAGATTCACAAGGTGTATCCGACGGCCTCGAAGGTGGACTCCTCGGATACGACCGAAGACGGCTGGCTGCGGTATTACGAGTACGAGTATCATATTCCGAACCTGCTGCCCTCGATTCCATACAATTTCTCGGTGACGGCCTTTGACTACGGGTCGTTGAAGAGCGATCTGGGAGCGATGGAGTCGTCGCCGTTGGTGAATGCGGTGCAGGAATATCCCCTGCCGTCGGCGGACTCGGTGAAAGCGGGGGCGTTGCCGGTGATAGTCTATCCCAATCCGTATCGGATCGACGGCGGCTATGCCGCCGCGGGGTACGAGAACCGGGAGCGAATACAGGCGGCGGATCGGGCGCGGGCGGTCCATTTCGCCAACTTGCCGAAGGTCTGCAAAATCCGGATTTACACGCTGAACGGCGATTTGGTTCGCGAGCTCGATCATTATTATCCGCAGGGGGGCCCGGGGAGCCAGCATGAGGCCTGGGACGTGATCAGCCGTAATACCCAGGCGGTGGTGACGGGGGTCTATCTCTGGCATGTGAAATCGGAGATGGGCGAGCAGGTCGGCAAGCTGGTGATTATCAGATAAGACCTCTCCCCGCGCAACCAGACGAATTGGAACCGGCCGAAAGGCCGGTTCTTTTTGGGGTGAACCGGATACGGGGAGGTGCGCGGCGGCCGATTCCCGATCGGCCGGGCGAACTGAGATGCGGCCGAGGCGCGGGGTCTCTGCTTCCGTCGGCCATCGACAAATCGATTGCCTTCCTCTTTGGTATATGCTATGTTGGCGCAACACCAACAAGCGAGGTTGCGATGAAAGACAAGCGGAACGAAATACTGGCCAAAAACCTGATACATTACTCGGTCGCGCTCAAACCGGGCGAAACCATCATGATTGAGATTAAGGGTAAGGAGACCCTGGATCTGGCCAAGGAGATAATCAAAGAGGCGACGCAGGCCGGCGCCATTCCCTTCTGGTATTATAGTGACGAATCGTTGCAGCGCCACTGGGTCGGCGCCGCCACCGAGGGGCAATTCAAAGCCTTCGCGCGCTTGCATTTGCATCTGCTTGGAATGCGACGCCTACCTTGGCCTGCGCGGATCGGACAATCCCTTTGACATGGCCGACATCGACTCCAAGCAGATGCAAATGCACCAGAAGCTGTTCTACAAACCGGTGCATCTGGAGCAGCGGGTCAAACGGACCAAGTGGTGCGTGCTCCGCTATCCCAATAATGCCATGGCGCAGTTGGCGCAAACCAGCCAGGAGAAATTCGAGTCATTTTACTATGATGTCTGCTGCCTTGATTATGAGAAGATGTCCAAGGCGATGGATCCGCTGGTGGAATTGATGAGCCGGACCGACAAGGTGCGGGTCGTCTCCCCCGGTACCGACCTGACCTTTTCGATCAAGGGTATCCCGGTTATCAAGTGCGACGGCACGAAAAACATCCCCGACGGGGAAGTGTACACGGCCCCGGTCAAAGACTCGGTCAATGGCCTGATTACCTACAATGCGCCGTCATTGGAGTCGGGGATCACCTATGAAAAGATCCGGTTCCAATTCCGCAACGGCAAGATCGTCGACGCCTCCTGCCAGGGGCTGACCGAGAAGCTGAATGAAGTCCTGGACACCGACAAGGGAGCTCGATACCTGGGCGAATTCTCGTTGGGAGTGAACCCCTTTATCCTGCATCCGATGAAGGATACCCTGTTCGACGAGAAGATCGCCGGATCGCTCCATCTGACGCCGGGAGCATCGTACGATGAGGCCCCGAACGGAAACCATTCCGCCATCCACTGGGACCTGGTCCTGATACAGCGCCCGGATTACGGCGGCGGCGAGATATACTTCGACGATAAGCTCATTCGCAAGGATGGCATCTTCACCGACGCCAAGCTGGAAAAGGGATTTTCAGCCAAAGCCCTGAAAAGCTGAGCCCACCTCCCGAGCCAAACAAGCCCCGCCGATGGCGGGGCTTGTTTATGCCTTCTGCGTGATCGTGACCCCACCCAGAATGATCAAGGCGCCGAGGACAAATGGAGCGCTGACGGCCTCGCCCAGCAGGTAAAAGCCAAGGACGCCGGCGACGACCGGCTGGGTATTGGACAAGACCGAGAGCTTACTGGCTTCGGTAAACTTCAACAGCCAGTACCAGATGGAGTATCCGATCACCGACGTCACTATGGTGATATAGAGAATCGACAGCCATCCCAAGGTGTTCAGATGGGTCAGATCGGCGGTCAGCAGACGATACAGGCCGAACGGGAAATAGATGAGGGCACCCGACGCCAGGGTGTAGGCGCTGACACGAATGGCGCCGTATTTTTCGACGAGCGGCTTGCCGCTGACCAGATAATAGGCCCAGGCCGCCACGGCGAGGAAAATGATAACGTCCCCTTTGAGGGCCGCCCAGTCAAAGCGCAAGCCGCGCTCCAGCAGAATGACCACGGAACCGGCCACCGCCAGGAGAATGCCGACTCCTCTCAGGATCGACCATTTCTCGTCGAGATGCCGTATCGCCAGAAGATAGGCAAAGACGGGCGTCAGCGTAAAGAGTAACGCTCCATGGACGGCGCTGGTGAAGGCCTGGCCGTATAGGTAGAGCGTCTGATTTCCGAGGATAATAATCGCTCCCAAAAGCCAGATCCGTTTCCGGTCGGCCGGAGCGATACGAATGGCATGCGCGCCGCGCGTTCGCCATCGCGTAATGGCGATCAGGATTATCCCGGCCAGCGTGAACCGGAGAAAAGCCACGGCCAAAGGATCCAGTTCTTGCACGGCGTATCGGGCAAATAGAAATGTCCCGCCCATTAAGATCTGATGGACGGTGGCTATGGCGATAAGCAGACAGAGGGGGACGGTTCGGAGATTACTCACGCCACTCGATCCGCAAGGCCTATATGCCCAACGTCCGGCCGCCGTCAACGGCCGTGGCTGTGCCGGTGATATACCCGGCCGGTTCCGACGCCAAAAACGCAATAAAGGCCGCCAATTCCTCCGGTTGGCCCAGCCGTCTGGCTGGAACGGAATTGATCCATCCGGCAAAGACGTCATTCGGGGAACCGCCCGTCTGTGCTGACGTACCTGCCGCCAGGTATTCCAGCCGCTCCGTGCGGGTATAACCCGGCATAACGGTATTCACCGTGATTCCAAACGGCGCCAGTTCGACGGAGATCGACTTGGCAAAACCCAGCAATCCGGCGCGATAACTATTGGAGAGCAGAAGATTGTCGATCGGTTGACGAGCCGATACCGAAGTCATCAGAACTATCCGTCCGAATTCCCTGTCTTTCATGCCGGGAGAGATCTTCTGCACCAGGCGAACGGCCGACATAAAGGTCAGGTGATAGCCCAGTTCCCATTGCTGCTCGGTGACGCTGGCGAGCCGACCCAACGGCGGCCCGCCGCAATTGGCCACCAGGATATCAGCCCGGCCAAAGGTCGATTCCAGGGAGGCAATCATCCGATCGATCTGCCGCGGGTCAGTCAGGTCGCAGACCAGCGGCAGGGCGCGATCGGTATCGGTGGTCAGCCTCGCCGCCGCGGCCTTGATCCGGGTCTCATCCCGGGAACAGATCGCCACCCGGGCTCCCTCATCGAAGAGAGCCCGAGCCGCGGCAAATCCCAAACCGGCCGAAGCGCCGGTCACGAGGGCAACCTTGTCGGTTAGACCCAGATTCATCGATCAGGCCTTGACCTTGGATAGTTCGTCCAGCAACGCCGCCGAAGTCAGGCAGCCGCGCTGGAAATCCCGGATGGAGAAGCGCTCGTTGGGAGAATGAGCGTTATCGTCCTGCTGGCCGTAACCGACCAGCAGGGTGTCGATGCCAAGCACGGTCTTAAAGGTCTCGACGACCGGAATCGACCCACCCTCTTTAGTGAAGAATGGCTCGCGGCCAAATCCGGTTTTAATGGCGCGGGCCGCCGCCGCCAGCCACGGACCTTCGGTCGGGACCTGCACCGGCGTGGCGCCACCGTGCTTGACCACTTCCATTTTCATGGTATCGGGGCAGATTTTTCGGAGATAAGCCTCGGCCTTATCGCAAATTTCCATCGGCGTCATATCCGGCACCAGCCGCATGGTGATCTTGGCCGAAGCCCAGGATGGGATAATGGTCTTGCTCCCCTCCTCCTGATACCCGCCGGTGATGCCGTTGCAGTCGAGCGTGGGACGTATCCAGTTTTGCTCCAGCGGAGAATATCCCTTCTCGCCCCACAGTCTGGGCGCCCCGGTGGAAGCGAGATACTGCTCCTTGCTGAAAGGCAGCTTGGCATACTGGTCCCGCTCCCACTGATTGGCCACATAGGTATTCTCATAGAACCCGTCGATAGTGATATGACCGTTCTCATCGTGGAGCGAACCGAGCATCTTGCAGAGAGCGATGATCGGGTTGGCAACGGCGCCGCCATAGGAACCGGAATGAAGATCCTTGGCCGGGCCGATCAATTTGACTTCAATGAAGGCAATCCCGCGCAGCCCAAAATTGATGGCCGGCAGATCGCGGCCGTACTGAGAACCGTCGGACACCAACACGACGTCGGCCGCCAGCTTCTTGGGATTCTTCTTGATATACTCGGTCAGGTTGTCGGCGCCGGCTTCCTCTTCACCCTCAATCAAGTACTTGACGTTGAGCGGGAGCTTGCCGACGGTCTTCATGTACGCTTCGGCCGCCTTCAGATGTGTGAATAGTTGTCCCTTGTCGTCGGTTGAGCCCCGCGCGATCAGGTACCCCCCTTCTTCGATCGGTTCAAACGGCGCGGTCTTCCACAGCTTGGCCGGATCGACCGGCTGGACGTCGTAGTGGCCATAGATCAGCACCGTCGGGACCTGGTCCGAGACGCGATATTCGCCGACGACGACCGGATGCCCGCCGGTCTCGCAGATTTCGGCCTTGAAACCGGTTTTCTTCAGGAAATCGGCCACCCAGCCGGCGCATTTGCGAACGTCAGCGGCATGGGCCGACTGGGCGCTGATGCTGGGGATGCGCAGAAAATCTTTCAGTTGCTCCAAAGATTCTTTTTCGCTTTTCTTCAGGTATTCCAACGGATTCATCGTTTGTCTCCCTTATTGAAAATGTAATATGACAATATATGCAGAGACGGACAAGATTTCAAGCATAAGCTTACTCGTCGCCAGGATACGTTCCGCGACAGGAAAAATGGGATTAATAGTCCTTGCGGTTGAAAAACAGCAGGGCGGCGGCAAAAATCGCCATGCCAAACAGAAGGGACGACCAGATGGGATAGAGATCATTGATCTCCCGGCCCGTCATCAGCGGCACATAGCTGTCAGACATTTCGCGCATCTTGGGCAGGACATGATAGAGCACGTCCAGAACCGTCTTCCAGACCGATTTTCCCAGAAAAGGATAAACCACCTCCCGGCCGGAAAGCAAGTCGGTGGCGATCCGCAGCATGAAATATCCCATGATCGCCACGGCCGCCGAATTGGTGAAGATGCCGAGCGCGAAGACGATGGCATAGACCAGGAGGAACTGTATCAGGGCCAGGGCTAATCCGAGAAAGAAGTGGGCGTCGGCCGTTCCCAGCCGGAGGGACAGGGTCAGCCATATCAGCGTGGTCGCCATCGCCAGCACGGCCGCCATGACGATATAGACCGCCAGGAATTTCATCGCCATCAGCCGGTAGCGGTCGATCGGTTTGGCCAATACCAGTTCCACCCTCCCCTTGCCGAGGAATGACGGCACCAGGCCGGCCGATCCGAAGACCATCAGGAAAATCATGAAACCGAGGAAACCATCGAAGAAATGGGCGATAATATTGGCGAGCATGGGACTATCGAGAAGACCGCCGGAGGAATCGTTGCCGCCGCCCTGGTGGAAGATTTCCTGGCCTCCGATCTGCATCGAGGGCATAAGGGCAAAGACCAGCACCATTACAATTGTGACCACCCAGTAGAGATAGAAGATCTTGCGGTCTTTGACCTCCAGAAAGGTGTCGTATAAAATGGCCCGGAACTTATTCATGGGATGACCCTCCCTTGATCAGTTCCAGGAAGCTTTCTTCCAGACTTATCTTGACCGGCGCCACCGATACCAGCTCGACCTGATGCCGCCGCAGGAGGTCGATCAATTCATTGATCTGCCGGGGATGATCCATAGCGATCGTCAATGAAGTGCCGTCGATCTTGACGTCGGCAAAGGCTTGCCGCACCTGGCTGATAACCGGCTCCGGCAAGCCGGCGGTCTCGACCTGATAGGCCGGCTTGACCTCCAGCAGGCTGGATACCGGACCGGCCTTGATCAGCTTCCCCTTGTCCAAAACCGCGACGCGATCGCAGACAGCTTCGACCTCGGCCAGAAGGTGGGAATTGAGAAAGATGGTCTTTCCCTGCCGCTTCAGATTCTGAAGAATGGTGCGGATTTCATGCCGCCCGACCGGGTCGACGCCGTCGGTCGGCTCGTCCAGGAATATCAGATCGGGATCGCCCAAAAGCGCCTGAGCTAATCCCAGACGCTGCATCATGCCCTTCGAGTATTTCCGAATCTTGGTCTTCCGCCATTGGCTCATCCCGACCAATTCAAACAGCGCGTCTTCTCGCGCTCGAATCTCGTTCTTCGTCAGACCGGTCATGCCGCCGAAGCAGCGAAGCATCTGTTGGCCGGTCAGGTACGGCGGAAAGCGATGATTCTCCGGCAGGAATCCGGCTTTGCCCCGCGCCCGCCAGTCGCGGATGTCGTGTCCGTTTACGGAGGCAGTGCCGGCCGTCGGGTGCAACGCGCCCAACAGGATCTTGATGAGGGTGGTCTTGCCGGCCCCGTTGGGGCCGAGCAGGCCGAATATTTCACCCGGGAAGACGTCCAAGCTCAGGTCCGAAAGGGCCAGCACCCCGCCGCCGCGCAGGCCACCCGCGTACCGCTTGCTGAGGCTGGAAATCCTGATCGCGATCGCTTGTTCCGTCATACTGGTACTGACGCACCCGCCAACGAAAAGTTTCCCGAAAGGCCCCGGTCCTATCGCCTCTTTTTCAAGATCATTCTATGATTATGATACGGCGGTTGCCAACCGCCGGATTAGGCACTATCGTCAGGAATGCTGCCCGGAGCGGTACTGCTCGAACAGCCGTCCCCATTTCGTCTCCCGAAAGCGCCGGATGATCGCTTGACCGATGGTGGGATACCAAAGACAATCATGATAGACGTTGGATGCGAACGGCGCCCAGACGACGAGGGGGGAATGCAGCGCGACCCGTTCCAGAAAGCGCAGCGGTCCCCGACGAAGCATCTGATCCCCCCAGATGACCAGCGACCGCTTGGTCTGAAAGTGGAAATTGACTCCCTCGACGTTCTCGCCGACGATTTCGATATTCTCTTTGCGGGCCTGCCCCAGTCCCATCTCATCGCACATCCGCAGGTAGGGAATCGCCATTGGGTCAAAGCCCATCAGGCGCGCGGCGGCGGCGTCGATCGCCACCGAGTCGAATGAGGCCAGGATATAATCGGTGACACGCGGCGTCATGGTACGCGGTCCGGCGCCGTCCCCGGCCACGGTGCCGTCCATGACCGCCAGGACGGCCGGATGCAGCTCTTTCTGCATCAGCATCAAATCGACCAGAACCTCGTGGATATGCTTATGAGCGTAATGCCGGACTTCCTTGAGCAGCCCGCCGAAGGCGTTCTTGATGGCCCCGGTCGTCACGGAATGGCCGTGGGTCTTGACCGTCGGCAGGTGGATAATCTGCTTGCCGACGTACATCTTGGGGATTTCGATTCCTTCGGGGAAAATATCATTCAGTTTAAGAAGCTTGGACTTAAAGGGATAGATGATCCATTCCTGATCGGGCAGGGGGATGAAGGGCAGGCCATAGCGGGTAAGAATCGGCGACCAGAGGTTGTTGGCGGCTCCCTTAATCGGATTGGTGACCACGGTTTTATTTTCGACGGGATACAGCCGACCGCGCGGGAAACCGTCATCGATCAGTGCCTTGACCACTCCCTCGACCTGCCAGGGTTGCGACGAGCAGGCCGGGAAATACTTGGTCCATGATAGGTTCAGCTTGACGATGGTATCGGTGGAGAAATCGAGTCCATTCCTATAGTCTGCCAGCTCGAGCAGACGATGATAATCGGCGATCACCGTTTCCGGGGAGGTTTTGACGACGGCAACCTTGGCTTTCATTCGGCCTTCCCTGATGATTGTGACTCCAGAACGGTAATATAATCACCAATAGGGCCGAATTCAAAGTCATTCAGCAGGTTTTCCACCTTGATTTCCATCGTGTTCAGGTTGCCATATTGGCGGATGCGGTTCTTTAGGCTGAGCTTGACTCGGGGCAGGTCGGAGGCCATCTCCCAGGGATGAAAATAGACCATGGCCGGAACTCCTTCTCGATTCAGCTTCCGGATTGCCCACCGCGTGTACCAATAAGGAAATTGCCGCAGCCATCCTCCCCCGCCCAGAGGCAATCGCAGGCCGAAGGCCTTGATCGTGGAGGCCGGGATTTCGATCATCATCCGGCCCGAGGAAAGACGCACCGGATAGGCACGGTCGGGGGCGCCGGGGTCGCCATAGAGGTCGTGCCGAATGGGAAAAACCGACGAGTCATATCGGAAACCGTACTCGGATAAAATATCATAGGCCCAGGAAAGGTCACGCCGCATTCCCCAGGTCGGGGAACGATATCCGATCGGCCTGACGCCGCAGGCGCGCCCGATCGCGTCCAGCGCCATCTCCGTATCCCGGCGAAACTCCTCCGGAGTTAGCGACGACACCATCTGATGGAAATAACTGTGGCAGGCGATTTCATGGCCGGCGTCGGCGACCCGTCCGATCAGCGCCGGATGGCGGTCGGCCACCCAGCCCAGGACAAAAAACGTGGCTCGGAGGCGCCGCCGCGCCAACATTCCCAAAATCTTGTCGGTGGCCCGCTCCACGACCGGGGTGAGGTCGTCCCATTGCTTCGGTTCATACACGGTCTCGAAGGCCTCAACCGAAAACCAGTCTTCGAGATCGACCGTCAGGATATTTTTCATGAAGTGGATTTATCTTGGGGCCGGGGCTTGTAGTCGTAGCCGTAATACGATTCGTTGTAATAGTACGGGAGGACGCTGGTGAAATTATTCAGCACGATCCCCAAAAAGCGGGCGCTGCTGTTTTGGAGCAGCATGGTCGCTCGTTTGGCCACCTCGCGCTGAGTCGATCCGGCCTTGACGACCATGATCACCCCATCCATCTCGGTCGCCAGAAGCATCGGATCGGACACGGGCAAAACGGGGGCGCAATCGACAATGATCAGATCATAATAGAAACGCACCTCTTCCAGCAACTT
>CAZPEV010000092.1:0-12471 GCA_964585635.1 uncultured Ignavibacteriales bacterium | reverse complement strand
GATCGGCCCCTCGGCGGCGGAGCCGATGCGCGCCGCCTACCGCACCGTGGCTATCACTGCCGGGATTGTCTACACCACCGCCGTCGTCTTTTATTCCCGGAAGATGTTTCAGTCCCTGTATGCCCAGGCTGTATTTGTCGCCATCGGATTAACGACCGGTTATGTGCTCCAGTTTTACGGCTATATCGAAAACTACAGCCTGACCATCACGGTGATATCCCTGACCCTCCTGTCGGCCGCCGCCGCCCTGCATAACGGTCGCAAATCCATACTGCCGTTTCTGCTTTATGCCGGGGCCTTATTCTTTCACGTCATCAGCATGGTTTTTGCCCCGGCCGTGGCGTTTTACCTGATACTCACCTTTGCCGGTGATAAGGTCCGTCGCCTGCTCTTGGTTCATCGCCGGGCCGTCGTCATCATCCTGATGGCCGGTGCGGTGGCCTTTTATGCCGCCATTCGGACCTGGGGCACCCTCTTCATGAAGGTGGCGGTGCTGCCTCCGCTGCGCTGGCAGTACACCAACGACAACTACTACCTGCTGTCGGGGTCGCATCTGGCGGACGTGGCCAACCTCATTCTCCTTATCGTCCCGGCCGGCGCGGCGATCGGATCGCTGTACCTGTTCTCCCGCCCCTTGCGCCGCAGCCTCCAAAAAGAAGACAAGGCCACCATGCTCTTTTGGCTGACGGCGGTCATCGGCGGCCTGGCCGGAGCCATGGTGGTGGAACCGAAGCTGGGCATGGCCCGCGATTGGGATTTGATGTCGACCATGTTGGTCGGGGCCGGCTTGGGGGCCGGATATATTGCCGCCCGCATGTCCGAAATCACCCCCCGGCTCCGGTTCGTGGCGGGTATGCTGATTCTCCTCAACATTGCCGCCTTTGTCCCCACGCTGGCGGTGCACAAAACCCCGGACAGCCTCTACCGTTATACCTTGTCGACGCTGGAGCTGGACTTGCGTCACGGTTGGCCCGGCTTTTTTGCGTTGCGCAAATACCAGTTGACACGGGGAGACTCACTTGAAGCAGCCCGCCTATCCGACAAGATGAGTGCATATTACCCGGAACATGACTTCAATCGGCAAGGGGGAGCCGCCTTGCGAAGGGGTGATCTGGCCGGGGCCGAAAGTCTCTTTCGGCGCGCCATAGCGCTCAATCCGCAATGGGGCGGCGCCTACCGCGATCTCGGACTCCTTCTCCTGAAGGCCCGGCGTTATTCGGAATCATTCGAATGGCTGGCCAAGGCCGACGCCTTCAACCCCTACAACGCCGATATCGCCATGAATATGGGTCAGGCTTGCCAACTCATGGGTGATACCGCCGCCGCCGTCAGGTATTGGCAGAAGAGCCTCGGATACAATGATGCCTTCCCGGAGGCACACCTGCTGCTCGGGGAATATTATGCCCTGCGCCACCGCCCGGATTCTGCCTTGTACTATTTGACGCGGCTGCCCGATTCCCTGTATCCGGTCCGGCTGTATTACTCCCGGGGGTTGGCCTATCTTTTCGGCGCCGACACCGCCAAGGCGCTGGAGAATTTTGACATCTTTCTGCAGCGGAGTAACGATGCCTCCCTGACCGGCGCAGTCGTCAAGCTTGAGAACGCCATTCAAGACACCCGCCGTCGCTGACACCGAAGACATCAGGGCCTGCTGAGAAACACTGACCATATAATGCCCAGGCCGGACTTTCTCGCTGAAGACGGGGTGCCCCGCCCCTTGGGGCGGGATAAGTTATTCCATTACAATAACACGTAATAGCGACAATTTTAGATAGCCACGACCCGCCACAGGCGGGTCTCGCGATGACGAATTTTAGGTTTTTCAACAGGCCTACCAGGCCATGGCTCGGGACTTCCGGCAGCATGGCCCCGCTATTTCCCGCGGCCCGCTATTTGAGCAGAACCATCTTGCGGGTTAGGGTCAGGTCCTGGCCCTTCAGGCGATAGAAATAAACGCCGGTCGCCACGGCCCGGCCGCTTTCGTCGCAGCCGTCCCAGACCACCCGATTCACTCCAGGCTGGGCCAATCCATCCAGCACCTCCCGCACCTGCTGCCCCAGAATATTGAACACCGCCAGCGAGACCGTCACCGGTCGAGAGTAGCCATTGAAAAACTCTATCGTCGTCGCCGGATTAAACGGATTAGGATAATTTTGGGAGAGGGTCAATCGATCCGGCAGCGGCGTCGGCCCGTCGGTCTCATCCACCGCCAGCACGATTCCCAGGTCGTTGACCGCCTGCCGCAAGGCCGCCACGGCGGCGGTCCGTTCCATGAATGACAGGGGGAGGTTGAAGAAGACATATTCATAACTGCCGCCGAGCGATCTCCAGGCCAGCGGTTGCCCCTCGGTCAGGATGGAATCCCGGGAGGAATTGTAGGTGTACAGGATATCGACCGGTTTCCCCGTCAATGCGGGATAGCTGGCGCCCGGTATACCGGAGGCCCCCGCAAATCCCGCCCCGGAGACGCCGTGGTTGGTGTGATTCATGGTCGCCAGTGAATCCCAGACCAATTCCGGATAATTGGGATTCTGGCTGTGCGCGCCGACAAAATCGGATATCAGGTAATTGTTGCCGCCGTCGGATTCGATGCGCGAGAACGGCTGAACCCGGTAGGCCAGGTCGAAATAATCGGTATAGGCGAAATTGTATGTCCCTGGGGTGAAGAAAGCGGTATCGACCGCCGGATTGGGAGGTAGGTAGATTCCTCCCCAGCGTCCAAAAATGATTACCTTGCCTCCCAGTGTCAGGTAATAGGCAATCGAATCGAGTATGCCGCCGACGGCCGCCTCCGAGCCGATGTCGTCGCCGCTCATCGTTTCCCCGCCGATAACCAGCATCCCGTAATCGATCATATTCAACAGCTTGATACCGATGGCTCCCGAATAGGCGGTGTCGGAGTAGTAGTCGAAATTGAACCCGGTCAACGCTTCCCGCATGAATTCACCGGTCACCAGCTCATTCACCATGGTGGAGGCGCCCCCTTTGTGCGAGCGGTTGACCGCCAATATGCGCCCCGCCTGCAGCGTCGCCGCCCTTGAGACAGCCGGGACCAAGCCGGTCGTGTCAGACCTGTTGCCGGTATTATCGACCGCCCGTACCAGATACCGGTGCATGATACTATCGAGCGACGGATCATCATCGACGAAGACCGAATCGACGATCGAATCCGGCAGCGCCACCCCGTCCCGAATGACCTGGTAGTGATTGAAATCAAGTTCGCGATTGGCCGGTCCCCAATTGACCCGGATGGCCTGCCACAGCGGCCGGGCCTGAATGACCTGCGGCTGAGCCGGGATGGTGCGGGGCGTCCCCGTCACCTTGGTGATGGCTATGGTACTGCGCCCGGCGGCGTCGAAGCCGACCATATAGAAGCTATAAGTGGTATCTTCTTTCAGGCCGGAGACGATGTAATGCAAGCTGTCCTTATTTATCAGAAGTGATTCCGGCTGGGCCGCCGGAACGGTCGTGTAGTGCAACCAGTAATGGTCGATCCGAGCCGGGTCGGTCGGAATCCAGTAAACCGCCAACGACTGGCCGTCCCCCACGTCCCGAACCTCGGTGACCCGAACCGGCGGCGGGGCCAGATCGACCACCTTCACCGTCGCCAGCGAAGCCTTGATCATGCGGGTCATATAGTCAAAGTTGACATGCGTCGTGCTGTCCCGTGGTGAGTGATAAACGGTCGAGAATATGAATTCATGCACGAAGGTCGCATCATATCCATCTTGGATGAAGGGGACATGGTCGGAACCGCCGGAAGAGCCGGCCAGGATGCCGATAATGTTGATCGCGCCAAGGCTGTCCGCCAGCTTGCTCCACAATTGTGAATAGGCGATTTGAGGCCCATAAAAGAGATTGGCCATCGAATCGTTGGTCAACTGGCCGATCATGTCCATGTTGAGCATGTAGACGATGCTGTCCCCACGGGCCATGGCCGCGTCGGCATAATGAAAGGAACCGAGCAGCCCCCCCTCCTCATAATCGAACGCGATGAAAATGAAGGTCATCTCGGTGGGGATGTTCTTTAACACCCGCGCGATTTCCAGCACTCCGATCGTTCCGGAACCATTGTCGTCGGCGCCGGGGCTGCCCAACACGGCATCGTAATGGGCTCCGATGATGATCTGCTTCTGCGGGTACTTGCTTCCGATCTTGTAGGCCACCACGTTCTGACAGGGAACGGAAGCCACAAAGCTGTCAAGAACGACCGAATCATATCCGCATGATCTGAAGCGCGCCGCAACCCAGTCGCGGGCGGCGTCGTGCGACGGCGTGCCGATCCGGCGATTGCCGAACCCCTCCAATGTCATCATATCGTCATGGATGCTGTCCTGGCTGGCTAAGCCGATCAGGCTGTCGAGATCGATGTCTCCCAGGGAGAGGCCGGGGTAGAGCACGCTCAAAGGGCGATAGGCAATCGTCATCCGCGCGTTGTCAAGCGGCCTGATTCCGGACTCGGCTTCGGCCGCGGCGCGGGCGGCCGACGGCACCCTGAAAAGACGAAGATTATCCTGTTCGAAGATCATCTGATAGCGCTTGACGTTTTCCCGATCCAGCCGATAGTCGATCGCCAATTGGTCGAGGGTGATGCCCGCGGCCACGAGTTCAGTCTTGAGGCCGTGGGTCCCAATCGTGGCGGCGGCGCCCCGATCGGCCAGAATTAAGTAGCCGTCCGAAAGAACCAGAACCGGCTCCACCCCCGCGTCGCGGAGGACTTGGGCGTCCTGTTCACTGGACACGGCCACCCGGAGCAGGTCGTCGGCATGGAGACTCGAGGCGATACTCACGGCCATCGCCAAAACCAAGATCGCATTTCTGATCGTCATATTTTCCCTCGCAGAATAGACCCGACTTCTTGATGCCAATAATATATATCGGAACGCCGCTCGGCGAAAGGCAAATCGCTCCCTCCCAGCCATGGGCCGGTCGGGGCTACAGATCCATATATATGGACTTGCGCTCGTCGCTCACCGTTCAATCATTTCGGGGCGATTACCGCCCGCGCCGGCCGGCCTTGGCGCCGTCGGCGAGCGAAGGATAAAATTCCGGTTGACATTTTCCCGGTGCGCTGCGATTTTACCGTCTTGGCGCCCGATGGCGGGCACGGTGATTGAATATGGCGATAAATCATAATGTTTTGGTTCTCAATCAGAATTATGAGCCGTTATCGGTCTGTTCGGTCCGCCGCGCAATCGTCATGCAGCTTCTGGGAAAAGCCGAGGTGGTGGAGACGTTTGACGGGCAGCGGGTCCGGGCGGTCAGCTTTTCCATCCCGCAGCCATCGGTCGTCCGGCTGGTCTGGTACGTCAAAGCTCCGTTTAAACGGATTCTCCTGACCCGTAAAAACATCATCCGCCGCGACAGCCATACCTGCCAGTATTGCGGCGACAAAAAGGGCGCGATGACCGTCGATCATGTCATCCCCAAGCGTTTCGGCGGCACCGATTCCTGGGAAAACATGGTCTGCGCCTGCGCCCGGTGCAACAACCGGAAGGCCGACCGGCCGCCGGAAGAAGCCGGCATGAAACTGGCTCGAAGCCCGCGCCGCCCCAACCATATCACGTTTATTCAGAGCTTCGTCGGCCTGTCCGACCAACGCTGGAAACCATACCTCTTTCTTGACTGATAGGAGCCGCGATGGAAACGATCCTTTCCGGTATGCAACCGACCGGTCATCTGCATTTGGGCAACTATGAGGGAGCGCTCAAGAATTGGGTCTCCCTGCAGGAACACTACGAGATGTTTCTCTGTATCGTCGACTGGCATTCGCTGACCGAGGAGGCGGCCGATACGGCCGGTTTGGCCGAGAAGGTTTTTCAAATGGCGGTCGATTTTCTGGCCGGCGGCCTGGATCCTGACAAATGTGCCGTCTTCATCCAGTCCGACGTCAAAGAGCATGCCGAACTGCACCTGCTGTTGTCGATGCTGATTACGGTACCGACCTTGACGCGGCTCCCGACTTACCTGGAAAAGAAGGAGCAAAGCGGCCTCGACACCTACGGTTTTCTGGGGTACCCGGTGCTCCAGGCCGCCGACATCTTGGTTTACAATGCGCATAAAGTCCCGGTCGGCAAGGACCAGGAAAAACATATTTGGCTGGCGGCCGATCTGGCCAAACGATTCAATACCGTCTACGGCCACACCTTCAACGAGCCTCAAGTCCTGTTGACCGATTTTCCGGCGATTCCCGGCCTGGATGGAAAGAAAATGTCCAAATCGCAGAATAATCATATCACCCTGGCCGAGAGCGAAGGGGAAACCGCCAAGAAGCTGCGGACGATGTTTACCGACCCGCAGAAACTGCGCAAGGGAGACCCCGGCCGCCCGGAGATTTGTCCGGTCTACTTCCTGCATCGGATTTATACCCCCGGCCATGAGGATATCGTCGCTCCCTGCAAGAGCGGAGCCCTCGGATGCGTCGATTGCAAGATGCGGCTGACGGTCAACCTTAACCAGACCTTGGCCCCAATTCGCGAAAGGCGAAAAAAATTAGTTGAAAAGCGGGACTATGTTTTTGATGTTCTTAAGGACGGCGCCGGCCGAGCCCGCCGGCGGGCCGCCGTCACGATGGCTAAAGTGCGGGAGAACATGAAGCTGATCTACTATTGATGACGACCGCGACGACTGACTACGCAGTGGATCTTGAGGTTTTCCAGGGACCGCTTGACCTGCTCTTATATCTTATCCGCAAGGATGAAATCGATATCTATGATATCCCCATCGCCCGGATAACGGCCCAGTACTTGAAGTACGTGGAAGTGCTCAAACTGCTCAACCTGGAAAACGCCGGCGAATATATTCTGATGGCCGCGACGTTGATCCGGATCAAGGCCCAGATGCTTCTGCCGCGCGACAGCGGGGACCAGGAGGAGCTTGATCCGCGCGAAGAGTTGACGCGGGCCCTGCTGGAATATCGAAAGTTCAAGGAAGCGAGCGAGATCCTCGAGGAGAAGCGGGAGTTCGAATCCCGTCTCATCGGCGTCTTCCTCTCCTCCAACGGCCACCGGAACGACCCGGCGGTATTGTCCGCGTCCACGTCCCTATTTGACTTGTTGACCGCCTTCCATGGCGTCATGGCCGCCTTCCGCGAGGAATCCCAGTATTTCGTCGCCCATGAATCGGTGACGGTGGAGGACCGGGTCAAGATTATCGTGGCCAGGTTATCGCAATTGGAATATGCCACCTTTGAGGATCTGTTTGCCGACATCAGGGTGAAGCTGATCGCCATCGTGACCTTCATGGCGGTGCTGGAAATGGTGCGGACGAGGCGTATCACCGTCCGCCAGTCACGGCTGTTCTCGGAATTGCGCGTATACCCCACCGGATGGCTGCAGGTGCCCTACGGCCAGCCCGTGCCGGAGGATGATGTTGCCGACCTTATGCCCCAGGAAATGATCGAGACATGACCCGAGAAGAAAATACCAATTCGACGATCGAGGCCCTGATTCTGGCCTCCTCCGAGCCGGTATCGGTCAAGCGGCTCAGCGAGGCGCTGGACGATATCTCCCCCGCCCGGGTTCGGCAGGGAATAGACGATCTCAACAATATCTACCTGGGCTGCGGCTGTTCCTTCCGTATCCGCGAAGTGGCCGGCGGATACCAAATCTACATTCTGCCCGATTTTGAGCAGCCGGTAAAGCGCCTGCTGAGCCGCCAGCGGACGGTGCGCCTCAGCCGACCGGCGCTGGAAACGCTGGCGATCATCGCCTATAAGCAGCCGGCGACCAAGACTGAGATCGAGCATATTCGCGGCGTCGCCGCCGATGGCGTCCTGCACAATCTGCTGGAGCGAAAACTGATCATTATTGCCGGGCGTTCCGACGGCCCCGGCCGGCCGCTGCTCTATAAAACCTCCAACGAATTCTTGAAATTCTTCGGATTGAACCGCATTTCCGATCTGCCGCGCATGGATGAAATCGAAGAAATGATCCGCCAATCGGACGCCCCCAGGGAACAAACGGTGCTGCCGTTATCAGATGAATCAGGGGCCGTAAGCCCGGGTCTGGAACCAGCCATCGAAAAACTCCCCGAGGAAATCGACTTCGCCGAACCTGAAGCCAATCCCGGCGATGACGATGGTCTCATGAATGATGCTTCCGAGTCGTCTGATGCCGGCCATGAGGCCGGGTCGGAGCCGGAGGCCGATTTTCCATCGTACCCGGTTCCGCCGCACTTGGAAGGTGACTGGGATGAAGATGAGCCGGATGACGCCGACCTGCCGTCACCGGAACAATCGGAGCGGCATGACGGCCGGCCCGACCCGGTGGCGGTCGTCTCCGGAGAGACGACCGATTCCGGCGATGATCCCCGATGATCAGAATCAACAAGTTCCTGTCCCAATGCGGCGTCGCCTCGCGGCGCAACGCCGATCTGCTGCTTGTCCAGGGAAGGGTGGCGATCAACGGCCAGGTGGTCGGTACCCCCGGTCTGATGGTGAACGAAGAGACCGACCAGGTCCTGCTTGATGGCCAAGTAATCCATCCCGTCGACCAAAAAGAATACATCGTGCTCAACAAACCGGCCGGATATCTGACCTCGCTGTCCGATCCCCACCATCGGAAGACGGTCGTGACCCTGCTGGGCGGCGTTGGCCGGCGCGTCTACCCGGTGGGACGGCTGGACCTCGATACCGAGGGAACGCTGCTTCTGACCAATGACGGTGAACTGGCGCATCGTTTGACCCATCCCAAGTACGGCGTGACACGAGTCTATCATGCCCGGGTGACCGGCGCGGTCGACGATCAGAAATTGGCCCTGTTTGCCAAAGGCATCCGCCTGCCGGATGGCAACATCGGGAAGGCTGACGCCGTGCGGCTGGAATCGGGCGACAGGTTCACCGACCTGAAGCTGGAGTTGAAAGAAGGGCGGAAACGGGAGGTTAGACACCTTTGTCGGGCGGTGGGGCACCCGGTTCTTCGGCTGGTACGAATTTCCTTCGCGGGGATAACCTGTGATGATCTGGGCCTGGGCCAATGGCGCCGCCTTAATTCCCAGGAAATCGGCCGTCTCCGGGAGCTGGTTAGTCTGGATCAATGAGACCTGGCGCTGGCTGTCCGGGGACCGGATTTGACGGAAATTCCATGAAATTCCCCCCGCAAAAAAGGCGATTACCTATTGACAGGAGCGGAAATTTGCCTTAATTCCAATCCAGGCTTTGTGAAAAAAGTAACGAGCATATTTGTGAAAATGTAACCCTTATAAGGACCATAAAATGAAGAAATTCGACATCAAACTGGAGAATCTTGCGGAACTGTTCCCCAAGGAGTTTACCAAAGATCAGGTTGCCAAAGGGCAGACGCTTTTCCTGAAAGAGCTGTCCCGGTTGGCGCATGGCTTCTATGGCGGCAAGATGACGACCATTCCGAAAGCCGGCCTGTACGGATTCAACTGGTTTAACGTCTGGTATACGCCCGGCGTATCGGTCGTATCGACGACGATTCGCGACAACAATGATTCTTCGTTTGAACTGAGCAATCGCGGCAATTTTGTGGCCGTTGTCTCCGACTCGACCCGGGTTCTGGGTGACGGCGATGTCACCGCCTCCGGCGGGCTGGGCGTCATGGAGGGGAAAGCCTTCCTGATGAAATATCTGGCCGGCGTCGACGGCGTGGCGATCTGCATGGACAGCCGGAACAAGAAAGGGGAACATGACCCCGACCGGATTATCGATTTCGTAAAGATGCTTCAGCCGAGTTTCGGGGCTGTCAACCTCGAGGATATTTCTCAGCCGAATTGCTACAAGGTGCTGGATACTTTGCGGGAAGAGTGCGACATCCCGGTCTGGCATGATGACGCCCAGGGCACCGGCTGTGTGACCGTCGCCGGGTTGGTCAACGCCCTCAAAGTGGTCAACAAAGATATTTCCAAGGTCCGGATGGTGATGCTCGGGGCGGGAGCCTCCAATACGACTATCGCCCGCCTGATTATCAAAGCCGGCGGCGACCCCGAAAGAATGGTCATATTTGACACCAAGGGGTCGCTCCACAAGAAAAGAGCCGACATCAAGGCCGACCAGAGATTCTATCGGAAGTGGGAACTGTGCGAGCAGACCAACCCCGGTTGTGTTGACGATATGGAAGTGGCCGTCAAGGGTGCCGATGTCTTTATCGCCCTGTCCAAATCGGACCCGAATACGGTGAAGCCGGCCTGGATCAAGGCGATGGGTCCCAAATCTATCGTCTTTGCGTGCGCCAATCCGGTTCCGGAAATCTATCCCCATGCCGCGAAGGAAGCCGGGGCGGCGATCGTGGCCACCGGCCGCGGCGATTTTCCCAACCAGGTCAATAATTCGCTCGGTTTCCCCGGCATTCTGAAGGGAGCGCTGGTGGTGCGCGCCCGGAAGGTGACCGATGAGATGGCTCTGGAGGCGGCCTATTCGATCGCCCGCGGCGCCGAGAAGAAAGGGCTGCGTCCCGACTATATCGTCCCGACGATGGAAGAAGACATTTACGGGACGCTGGCGGCCGACGTCGCCACCGAGGCGATCAAAAATGGTGTCGCCCGGACGAAGCTGACCTGGGATGAGATTTTCACTTCGACGACCAAGTCCATTAAGGAAGCCCGGACGCTGATTAATCATCTGATGGAAGAAGATTTCATCAAGAAGCCGCCAATGGAGTTTATTGAAAAAGCGCTGGAGAAGGCGATTGCGGCGGTCAAATAGAACACTTTCTTGTTTGCTGTGATGAAAAGGGGGCGGCGAAAGCCGCCCTTTCCTTTTGGCATGACTCCTGTCACTCCCACCAAAGCCAGCCTAATCGCGCGTTGCGAACGCCTTCATCCGCCAAGAGCTTCTGCATTCATCGAAATGATTTCCTTGGTAGGGGCCGACCTGCGTGTCGGCCCGAGCAGCTAAGTCGGTTTAAAGGCGCGGATTGCGTCAAATGCCCTCTTGAGGCTTGGGGAGTTTTGACATGCTGCAGCAACATCCCAAGAATCTTTAATAAAGGGAGCCAGAGATCCATTATAATCGGGACCGACTTGGGCAGTACTGCCTATGGCCGGAACAAGAGCCTCGCGCAGCCCCCGTATCTGAGACTTTCTGGCTAGGTCAATAAGATGTTTCTTTGGGTTTTTGAGATTATCCGGATTCGTAGGAACTAATCTCTTTGGGATGCGCAGAAACCGGGCAAATCCATCTCAATCAGCCAGCACCCAAGATTCGATTTCCCGCACTGCCATCCTGAAGATCAAGTTGCGAATGGCCCCATTAGGTAGCCATTTCCTAATCATTAGGGGATCGCACTCCGAATCGTCCAAATCCGCGAGTACAACAAATGGCGTCCGCTTCGCAGCATTATTGAACCCTGCAATTTTGGTCTTGAGATATCCAAACCCTCCACGGCAATAGCATACACCTATCTGATAATCACGGCCAGAATGCCGAATAATCGCCCGTAGCACGGACTCACTCAAAGAATCCTCTACGGCAAGCTGGATCGGAATACCAATGAAATTCATTGTAAATCAAATGTGAGTTGATTGACTGATTTCGGCTCTGTCCAAGGGATGACAACATCAGAAGGCGACAATCCCTTTTCAAGTAAGGCCCTTACATCCATTCTGGATGAAGCAAGCACTACTTCCGTACCTTCCCTGCCGGGAACAAGCATAAGGATTTCCTCACCGCCTATTCCTCTATCACTCAAAATATCCGCGCTATGCGTGCTTATAATGATCTGCCTTTTTTCTCGTTCCTGAATTCGCCATATGAGGGCAGGGAGCCTCCTTACGACACTCGCATGGAGTGAAAGCTCCGGCTCTTCAAGTAGCAGCAGTGAATCGCCTTCAAGCAGAGCCCAGAGCAAACCAATTAAGCGCAAGGTACCATCTGAGAATTCTTCTTCTGTTTGTTTTGCCCCCTGTGCTCTCCAGTGTTCGTAATTAGCCTTGAGATGAGGAAATCCTCTTTTATCTTTGTGAGGCTCAAGTTGACCGAGCTGGGGAACCACAGCCTTCAGAGCCCTTTCAATCTTCGCCAATCGGTTTTCTTTTGTCTTATCTGAAGTGAGAGCAACCTTTTCCAGAAAATTCCTGCCAAAGGGATCCTCTCTCCTGGCAGGTCCGGCAAAATCTTCTGGATGACGCAACAGTTGCGGAACAAGATGTTGATATGATATAGCTTGGAATAACGACACGATGTTACGGAAATCCTTATTCGCAGTTATTTGCTCAAGGTGTGTTTGTGTCAATAATTCCGGATCATCGTTATCGTGATCAATTGGCCTTTTCAGGATTACTTCTGAGCCTTTGACTACACGTTCATAAGTTAGAATGGGCCGACGATAGCCACGGATTTCCTGACCTATGCCAATCGCATATGTCCAAGAATCAGATTTCTCTGAGTTTTGCGGGCTCAATGTGACTTCGATCTCTACCCTTGGATCCTGACGTGCCGCAAGACAGCGAATCTTTGAAGGGGGGGGGGGGGGGGGGGGGGGGGGGGGGGGGGGGGGGGGGGGGGGGGGG